>DNWZ01000138.1 GCA_003506095.1 Planctomycetaceae bacterium
AGTCATGTCCCTACCGCGTGATCGCTGTCGATCCCAACCCAGCATCCAGCTGTGATTCAACGACTCATCCGCATGTGCAGTCAGAAACTCTGTGTGAAGGAGAAGGTCACGGACCGATCAAGCTGGCTTTGGCCGAGGGAAGGCTGCATGACTTCTTCACCATCGTGAATCAAATCCTGCACACCTACAACGCACACAGTGCCTACACAACGCTCGGCGACTGGTCGGGTACCGAGTGTCGAGACTGCGGCAGCATGGTGGATGAAGATGAGATTCGCTTGTGTGACCAATGTGACGGACAAATCTGCTGTGACTGTACGTGCTCATGTGATGGTTGCAGTGAAACATACTGCGACGATTGCCTGAAGACGTGCGAAGGATGCAGTGACTCTTTTTGCGGAAGCTGCATTGCAAGCTGCGACCGATGTAAGAAACCTTTTTGCAAAGACTGTCTGACGGAGGACAAATGCGATGATTGCGTTAACGAAGAAGATCAGGCGTCGACGTCGGACCCCACCGCCGAGTCGCCAGAGCCTGCGGTTCACACCTTACGCGTGGGCGAAGCTGTTGTTTCTGCGTGACCTAGGGGACACGGAGGTCGGAATGTTCGGCATCACCTGCCCGGACGATCTCCTGTTGATCGAGTCGGTGGTGATGGTGAGCCAGACTTGCACGCCCACCACAGTGTCGTTCGAGGACTCCGCTGTTGCGGACTACTTCGACGATCAGATTGACCAGGGACACACGCCGGAAACTTGTGGGCGAGTTTGGTTGCACACGCATCCTGGCTCGTGTCCTCAGCCCAGCGGCACGGATGAAGAGACTTTTCAGCGTGCGTTTGGCAGTCCCGACTGGGCGGTAATGTTCATCGTCGCACGAGGCGGAGCCACTTACGCTCGCCTACGGATGAACGTCGGCCCTGGCTGCAACAAGCGACTCGCCGTCAAGGTCGACTACGACACCGCATTTCCGGAGTCCGACCAAGAGTTATGGGAAGCCGAGTATGAAGCGGCTGTCACGGTTCACGACCCGTTTAGCGGACGTCCGCGAACGCTGGCCAGCGATCCCTTTGAGTGGCGTGATGACACTGGCTGGTCGGAAAGTGAATGGGTGGCATCTTGAATACCAACCCAGATCGTTTCGACCGTCAAGCAAGTCTCGTTCCGCGAGATAGAATTCGAGAAACCAGTGTCACGGTGATCGGCGTCGGAGCGATCGGTCGTCAAGTCGCTCTGCAACTCGCCTCAATCGGCGTCACGAAGTTGCAATTGATTGACTTCGACACCGTCGAGCTCACGAACGTCACCACCCAAGGCTACCGAGTCGATGAGATCGGGCAAGCTAAGGTCACCGCAACGATGCTGGAGGTCGAACGCATCGATCCGTCGATCGAAATCGACTTCATCGTTGACCGCTTCCGTTCGATGCACCGTGTCGGTGATGTCGTGTTCTGTTGTGTCGACAGCATCGCGACCCGGGCCGCGGTTTGGCGGTGTCTGCGGCGGCGAATCCGGCTGCTGATCGACACTCGCATGAACGGGGAGACGATTCGTTTGGTGACGGCGGATCCCAATCAATCCCGTCACCGTTACGAATCGACGTTGTTCGCTCAGGGCGATGCTCACGCTGGAACCTGCACGGCAAAATCGACAATCTACGCAGCGTCGATTGTCGCTGGCTTGGCAGTCCATCAATTCACTCGCTGGCTCCGCGACATGCCGTTGGACAGCGATTTCACTTTCAATTTACTCGCCAGCGAACTGAACGTTGCTAGCGAATTTACAACTTCCATTCAGGAGAGCACACTTGCGTAGCTCACTCACCGTCGGCATCACCGTCGAAGATCACTACGGGCAACCAGGACCATCGATCCAGGTGTCCGTGCCGCTGGACGCTCAGGTTAGCGATGACGCGATTCTAGTCGCAGTCCGGCGTTGCCGGATGCTCGCGGAACAATCACTTCCGAACGAGCCCCCGCAGCAGGAGACCTCGCAGAGAGCAGCGTCGGGCAACGCAAAGTCAGCAAAGCGTCTTGCGACTGAAAAGCAGGTCAATGCGATCTCGGCCATGGCGAAGCGACAGGGCATGACGCTGGATCACACGCTACACGATCGGTTTGGTGCTTCGGCACTCTCGGCACTGACGATCAGTGAGGCGTCAACGTTGATCGATGAGCTGAAAGGCAACCTGCAGTCAGCGTAGTCGTTCGATGCACCAAGGCTCGCGAACCCAGCCGGACTACGTCCGGTTGGGCATCGCGGGCTTTTTTTTAGCTATCAGCCAAAGCTATGGTGCAAGCCGAATCGAGTTCAGAATCGGGACTGAGTTCTCGGTCGGAATCGTCCGCAGGTCTTCGAGCCAGCCGATACAGTACAAAGAGAGACAGTACATAGAACGGAACCGTGAATGTGTGCATCCAGCGGATGTAAGCGTCAGTTGACATTCCGTCGGTAGTGAAGCCCCCAAAGCCCTGGCTTCACATACCTGAAGGGAACAGTACCAGCTCGACACCGTCCTGGACCTCGATGGGACGGTGCGGGGGTGATGGGTGTTGGTGCAGTGGTGTTGGTCCGAACTGACGCTCTTCACAGCGAAGTTGCTCATCACTTTCGGATAGACTCTAAGCTCAACAGTTGCTTTACCAGCTTGTAGGCGACACCAAACGTGGACAGGTCGACGTGCGGTCCTGTTTACGGCAGCCAGTGTGCGGTTGGGCAGGGCCAGAAGCAAAAGCCTGCGATCCCTTTGGGAACCGAAGCTTTTTTTTGTCGTTGGACAACGCCATTCATTCTTGTGTGATACGTCTCATCTTTACTATCCACCCCGTGTCATTATCAATTAACTCAACTTCGTTTTCATTAACAAATGTGACACTTCCGACGCCCCTATTATCCATCAATGCCATCTGCTTTCTCATGTTTGAGAATGAATCCGGATCATTCTTGGCTATTGCAAGCGTTGCGGCATCTCCCGGTTCAATGCTGTTGCTTTTCGAAAATTCACGGAGAATCGTGCCATCAAAAGTCCATGTTCCTTGCGTTTCCATATTAAAGGTGAGTCGTTGCCGTGCTCTACGCGGAGCCGCATAGGTCATGATCAACTGCCCTTGACTCTGTGAGTCGCCATCAAGCGAGTAAGTGTACGTGCCATCGAACTCGACTCGCGTCTCAACTCCAGAATCTTGATCTACTTCCGAATGCTGCGTTCTGACGGACCAAGTGCCCGCCAATCGACCCATTGCTTGCTGTGATTCGGTGTCGATTGTAAATGCCAAGGATACCGCCACAAGACCGAAAGCCACGAAACCCGCGAGAGACAAAGGAGTGCTCCAACTCTTTTTGTCGTAGTCGGGGCAATGCTCACTTACGTACCGATACTGCTCGTTACCACTTCTTATCCACCATACGACTAGAAGCCCGCCGCAAGCCACTTGAAAGAGCGATGGGTTCACGTCACCGAACAATGCAGCCATCACAACAACGGCAACACTGGCATACACCCACAGCATTGACTGCTTGGCTTTGTCAGGCTGCCCCAACTGACTCCAGTTTTTTGCGTGCAGCCACGCTCCGAAGATTGGCGATAGAAGAAGAGACCAGAAACCGGCTGCGTTTGGGTTCCACAACTGAGGCTGTCGAGAATTGAGATCAGTTGACTGCGTGTCGATGGATGATTCCGCCGCGTTCTGTAACTCTGTTGGTGGCGTTGGATTTCCAGTGGCAAGCTGGTGCAAGCGAGACGCAGCTGCCGTGACGTCGGTAGTGCTGATGCCTCGTTTCCATCGCCTTTTGACCTCCTCCGGAATGAGTTGCGATACGCTGGAACAGCCAATTAGCCAGGCAAACAAGGCAAGACTCACGACATCCCAGGTCAGTGTCCACACTTGATTATTCGAGAGGTTGTGACTGGTGTGTAGAACGTCCGAAACGCCTACGGTCGCAACAACAAGCAAACAGCCTCCTATGGGCCCGAAGCCGTGAGCGACGGTTGTGAAGGCCTTTCGTATCCATCCGCCAGTGACGTAAGCGAGGATCCAGCCGGAAATCCCTGCCCAAACGGAATGAATCGTTACCAAGCTAAGGAAGCGTGTAGCGTAAACCCCCCAACCAAACTGCATTGGAGCATACATCGTAAAGTGATAGTAGACAGCTTCACCAAGTCCAAAAGCAAGCCCGCCAATCATGGCGAGATAGACGATTTTTGAGTTGAATTCCTTACTTCTGGATTGCCAAGGTCCCGTAAAAGCTGCAAATGCGAAGAGTGCTGGCGATAGCTTAATGATTTCTTCGACAAGACCGACACTCAGCATGTGATTTTTGAAGAAGGTCGGGAAAGACTCAGGTTCGCCCAGTCCATACATGATATCATTCGTGTCTTGATAAGCCTGACCTACGGTAACAAGCAATCGCCGAGGAAGATCCATGAAAAATCCCAAACGACCGCCCGACCAACTTGGGGCTTTCGGCCAGTGGACCAGTGCATAATCGGCCAAAGATTGAAATGCAGAAACTAGAACGATGCTGATGACAGAGTAGGCAAATAGTAGAAACACCGACTTGTAGCGACGTTGCCCCGCAGCCAATTCGGGTTTGTAGTACGCAAGAAGGCCCAGACCGCCAAGCCCCGTCGTGACGTACAACAAAAGAACTCCCACCCCACTTAGATTTAGAGGTTTGCTTCCAAAGTTTGCAAGCAAGTGTCCTGCAATAACGACAACTGCGAGCGGCCATACGGCTAGCTTGCGTGGAGTCGACTCCTTCTTCAGCTGATCGAGACGGCTTAATGGCTCGCTGAGAGCTGGGTTGTCACGCAGCCACTCGTATCCAAGTGCTTTATCAACAGTTGCTTCCTCGAGGTCTTCGACACGGCTATTAATCGATCGAAGTTGTGATTGCTGTTGTTTGAGCAGTGATTCGAGACTTGCTGCGTCTGAAATCGTGTTAGTTTCAAGGCGATCTGCAGCTCGTTTCTTAACGTCAGCCAAGTTCTTCTCGGCCATCGTGAGCTCGCTCTTCGCCGCTGAGATCCGCCGACGCTGATGAGCGATGGTATCCAATACTTGCTGTGTAGAACTGCAGCGAATAGTCTCTTCAGTTTTCGTAGACAGGATTTCCTTTCCGAGTGCTCGATTGACAGAGCCAACCTTGAGCTCTTCGACCTTTATTTGGCCAATCAGCTTGAGTTGCTGAGCTTTCAGTGACGCTTGCTCAACGACCCCCGAGGGGCCCTCCGACGAGAGCGAGAATTTTTTTTGCCTCAATGAATTGATCTGTGCTTGAAGATCCTTGCGGGCCTGGAAGCGGGGATCGTCAGCGATCTCACCGGACTGCAAGCTCGCGAACGCTGTTTCTCCAAGTTTTGCAGCTAGTTCCAAAAGGTGATTTCGTTCGCCTTGAAGAGTAGCCTCAGATTTTTGAACAGTACTTTCGGCCTGACCAACTTCTTCAACAACAGAACGAAAAAGCTCGACACTTTTCGTGATTTGGCTACGCTGTTCAAGCAAAGCGGAATATTCTTGGCGATCGCGTTGGAAGGCGGCTTCATTGGCGACCGGAGATTCCGGTGCCAGCAGCGTGCTCGCTAAGTCCTTTTGCAGCGTTTCAAGGGTAGCTTCAGTTGGACGCGGAGAAGCGGGCTCTTGGCTCATAATTGTCAGTCCGGCTGTCTTGTGCGGGCTATGATCTCTGGTGAAGTTCAATGCGACATAGGTCGCGAGGAAACGCGGGGTAGAGTTACCGCTCAGTGGATTTTGACACCGACACATTTCCCATGCTTTATCTCACAGGACAAATTCATCTTTGCTCCAGAAGCTTTGTGTTTGACTTTTCGGTAGTACACCCAGATCTCATCAGGGGTATCTGACCCGCTGTCCTGGCCACGTTGCAGAACGAGTTGCCTCCGCGGGAAATCGACTCTGTAAGGCTTTCCCAGTTTCTGACGCAGTCGTTGGGTTGACAGATTTATTAGTGAGTCGGTGTCAGTGTCCGATATAGTCTGGAAGCCAGCCACGATCTCTTTGCCGGTTGTTGGTCCGTCCTTTCTGAATTGCATGAGGAAGAAGAACAGCAAGCTCGCTCCAACTAGATACGCAAAAAATCCCGGAGAATTTGTGTCGTTGTCGTTAGTCATGTTTTTGTTCTCGATTTGTGTGTTTTTGATCTGAGTAGTTCACAAGCTCTTTTCATGCTTATCCCTATCGCGAGGGCGTAACATCGAAGCAAGTGGACCGATGTTTTCGGGATCCCATAGAAAACCCAGCACACCCGACACGCCCAGCACAGCGGCTGGGATTGGTGCCGCAGGGAGCCTTCTCGCTTCGACACCTATCCCTATCGCGGACGCGTAACACGGAAGCCGAAAAAAATTTCGAAAACCAAAAAACGCCGTAAACACTGTGGTTTTCGGTGTGGTGGGGCTACCGAGTTGGCAGCTCGATCACCGGTCGCAGCCCAATGCTGCTGCTGCGAGTCTCGGGCTCGTAGCTCATTCGCCAGTAAGACGTCGCAGAGAACGGCGGATTGGAATAGCCGCCGCCGCGGATTACCTTGCGGCTTCCGCTATCCGGACCGGTCGGGTCGTCCGCGGGTGAAGAGGTGTAGAACTCCGGATCAAACCAGTCGGAACACCACTCGGCGATGTTTCCGTGCACATTGTAGAGCCCGAATGGATTGGCTTCGAATGCGTCCACAGGCTCCAGCTTCATTTCGCGATCATCGAATCTCAGACTGGCCTCTTCTGGTCCAATGCTGTCGCCATTCCAGAATCGGGAAAGAGTGCCCGCTCGGCATGCGTACTCCCATTCGGCTTCGGTTGGTAAGCGAAGCTTTGCTCCATCCGGGAGATTGCTTTCGGAGCCCGTGACGCGATCGCAGAAGTCCACACAGGCCTGCCAGCCGATTTGTGTCGCGGGAAGCTCGGTGCCGTCGTCGGTTACCGGTGTCAGTTCAGTTCCCGTCACATCGCGGAACTGAGCCTGCGTCACTTCGTGACGACTGAGATAGAACGGTCTCGTGATCGTCACGGTGTGAGCTGGCTTGCTCGTCGCAGCCCACTCTTCTTTGTTGCCGGGTATCAGAGCCAGATCTTTCGGCATCCCCATCTCGAATGTGCCAGGCGGGATCAGGATGAATTCGAGCTTAAATTCCGGATTTTGGGGCACGCCGACCGTAATCGACTGAGGCAGACCCAAGTACTCGCTCCAAGCCTCACGAGCAGATGCAATGTCCTCGCTGCCAAATGGTGCTGATAGCAACTTGGGACGGTCAGCGTTACCAAGCTCCAGCATCTCAAGCTTGGATAATTGCTCTGCAGGCTCGATGCCTTCGTTTGGGTCGCGTCTTACAGCCGATGAACGATTCACAATCCGTACTGTCAGCTGATCGGGGCCGGTTACGGTGATCCCCGTTGGATCGAGCTCCCGGTCATTGGCGTCACGCAAATTGAGTTCATAGGTCCCGGGATCGACAACGAAATTTGCCGGGTCTCCAAGTTCGACGGATCGTACCTTCCCATCCTCACTGGTGATCTTGATGACATCGCCCGGCTCATGGTTTTCAACGACAACCGTTGCTTGCCGATCGGTCTTGAAAATGATCTGGTAAGCCCCAAAACCCAAGAGCCCAAGCAGAATTGCAATCATCGCAGTCCAACCGATCATGCGACGGGACATTGGGGCACTTCCCCCAGCTTCCACTGCTGTCGACGACGCGGCCTTTGGCTTCGCGGCTGCTGACGACTTTGGCACTTCCGCAACCGATGCAGCCGAATCCGGCGGAGACTGCGTGAGTGAGCCGGCCCTCAACGATTGCTGAATTTGCTCGAGTTGAACGATCACGGAATAGGCGTTCTGCGGACGGTCCTCAGGCTTCTTTTGCGTCAGGCGATCGGCCAGCTCGTAGAGCTTGTCGGCCAGTCCAGATGCGAGGGCAGCTTGAGCGTCCGCAGGTAGTTTGCTCAGCAGGTACTTCAGAACGCGGCCCGCGGAATAGATGTCCGAGCGATGATCAATCGGACTTGTGCCATGAGCCTGCTCGGGCGACATGTAGCCGACCGTACCGGCTCCCATGCGGGCCGCCGACTTGCCAGCCTCGACGGCGATCGCCAAACCGTAATCGATCAATTTGATCGTGCCATCGGTCAGCCGCATGATGTTGCCGGGCTTCACATCGCGATGGACAAACTTCTTAACGTGAAGTTGTTGAAGGGCTCGGCATGTCCCTAACATTGCATCGACAATCTCAGAAGGCGTTGCTATCTGGCCACTCGTNNGCAGCCGTCATGCTCCCAGGCGTCGTAGGCTCGAACCAGATTCGGATGCTCGAGCTGACCGGCAGTCTCCATCTCGCGAAGAAAATGCTCGTAGGCGACTGGATCGTCCTGGCGAATTCCGTGGATCACTTTCAGAGCGACTGGACGCTTCAGGTTCGTGTGCCGTCCTTCGTAGACCTCGCCCATGCCGCCGTGGCCTATGAGCCTGAGAACTTCGTATTGCCGCAGACTGCAGGGCACAGTTAGCGTCGGTTTGCGGTCCTTCGACTCGAGCGCGGGCGAAAAACGGTCCCAGACGGACGTCGCCGTTTCCTTCAGTGTCTCTGCTTCAATGGCGACGCGGGCGTTTTCAAGATCATCCGGGGTGATTTGTGCCAGTTGCTTCCCCAATTCGTTGGGTGGTTCATCGAGCTGCCCAAGGATCAGCTGGCATCTTTCGCAAACTTCAACATGATCGCAGACGGATTCCAGCTGTTCCCCGGGCAGGTCACCGTCGTTCAGGCGAATCAACTCTTCTCGTGTGGGGCACTGTGCCGTTTCGATCATGTCTGCGGTACCGTATGTAGCTGTTTGTGTCCGGAAATGCTCCTGTGGATGAATATCGGGAGGGCGCAACACGGAAAATTCAAATCACGAATCCTCACTGAATTCGTCGACCATCAAGTCTCTAAGTCGTTTCAAAACACGCTGTTTGGAAACCCGTACCGCGGCGGTCGTCACGTCAAACTGTTTGGCGATCTCAGAGGTCGGGACTTCCTCGACGGTGGCCA
>DNWZ01000075.1 GCA_003506095.1 Planctomycetaceae bacterium
AGTGCTGGGGCGTTCGCGAACCCCATCCGCCAGGCTGGGTCTCGTCCAGCACGACTGGCATCAGATCCGCCAGCTCGGTTTGCAGCAAATTGAACTGCCGCCCATCGAACCCTGGCATGAACACCAAACCGCTCGCCTGCTGAGCCACCAGGCCTTTCAGCCACTCGCACTGCTCGAGCGTCAATTGACCGTCACCGAGCCCGACGTCGCCCAAGAAAATCACGTCGTACTTCGCCAGTTCCTCCTTGGTCGCAGGAAACTCGGCGATGTAGTCGGCATTGCCGCCGCCCCGTTTATCCAGCCCCGGATGAAACAGCAAACACGACACTTCAACACCCGGATCTCGCGACAACGCATTTCGCAAGTATCGATATTCCCATCGCGGCAACGACTCGATCACCAGCACCCGCAATTTTTCTTGGCGAATCGAAATCGGCGCTGTCAATTCGTTGTTGTCGTCGCGAATCTCGCCGCCTAATTTCGGCACGTTCATCGTCAGCGTCACATCGCCCAAATCGCCAGGCAGCCAATCGATCGACTCGTTCGTTCGACCCATCGCCGCGATGCGAATGTCTTTCGTTTCCGACTTTCCGTCAGACGCCTTCATCGTCACCGTCACAACTTGGTCGCGCGGCAGCGAGCTTTCGATCGAAAACGGGATGCGAACCCGCTTGCCCACGATGGCAAACGTCGGGACATCGAAACTGAGCAGTTCGACATCGGGCAATCGCGTGTTGACGCCGACCGGGAACGCGAACACCGGGATCCCCATCGAACGCAGTCGCCCCGCAGCTTGGACCGGCGCTTCGCCTTGGTTCCAATCGCCGTCGGACGCCAGCACCACGCCCAACAAGTTTTCGTTCGTCTTGGCCACATCCAACAGCGGCCCGGCAAGATTCGTCCCCACCTCAGCCGCTTCGCCTGCGGGTGTTTCGGTCGAAGCTGCTACCGCGGAAGTCGTTCGAACCGGATCGGGCGTATCGCGATTGAGGTTCAACTGCGAAAACGGCTGGATCCTTACCTCAGCACGATCGGCCAGCGAGGCCCATGTCGCCGATTTGGTCAGCACATCGATCGCTTCGCGGCGGCTTTTCGAACCGCTTTGCCCGTCACGCGAGTTAGCCGGAATATCCTCGGTCTGCATGCTGCCCGAATCGTCCCACAGCACCGCGACGATCGGTTTCGTGTCAGGCCGATACTGCTGGATCCACTCCGGACCGCCCAACAAAATCGCCCCCGTCAACACGATCAAACAGCGCAGCGATTCGAGGATCACGGTCGATCGACGCCACGCGGTTCGTTGACAAGCGATCCAGGAAATCGCCAGCGTCGCGACGACGGCGGTGATCGCGATCAGAACCGTCAGCGGAGTCCAGGAAAAGGTCAGCGAACTGGTCACGTTCATGCGGTAGCCCCCCGACGCATCGGCGCGACCGCATCGGCGACCTTGCGAGGCAAGCACAAACAGGCCTCGCCGATCATCGCCGCCAGCATCACCACCAGAAACGCTCGCCAAATCTCCTCGACCAGCGAACTCGACGCCCCAGCCTGGTTGTTCACTCGCGCCAAAACCAGTCCCTGAAACAATTGATCGACTTGATCGTCGTTCAACACCGCGCGTCGATCTTCGGCGGCGCTGCGATTGACGGCCCACCAACGATCGTCCGCCGCATAAACGCCTGCGGTGAAAGCACGCTCGGTCGACAGCCGTCCGGGCCGCTCGGCCAGCGGTTTCCAAGCGATCGCCGTGTCGGCGGCTGCATCACCAGCGTCCAACTGGCCGGCCGCCTGAAGCGCCTTCGCCCCGGCCGCCAGTGCTCGCTGGACCATCACATACAGCACCACGCCGTCTGCGGCCAGCGACGAATCGCCCGCTCTTGGTGTCGTCGTGCAAATGTAAATCCCGCCGCGCGGCGAAGCGACTCGGGCCAGCAGCGGACTGCCGCCGTCGAGTGTCGCCAGCGGCGTCGCTTCGCCATCCAGCGACGCAAAACGGCTGATCCTCAGCGACCCGACCGGCAGTGCCGCACCGGCCAACGTCCCGGCCAGCAGATCCGCATCACCACGCCACGAACCGACGGCAACCGGATCACGCGGCTCGTTCCATTGCCCCCACTTCATTCCCAGCGGCAGCGTTTTCGTCGATTCGTTATCGAGCGAATCGGGCGGGAAGAAAATCATTTGGCCACCGCGTTGGACGAACGCCGACAAGATATTGGCCTCATCAACGCCGCCCTGTTGCGACAACGCCCCCTGCCACATCACCAGCGAAACGCCGTCCCACTGCACTGACGATAAAGCTTCTGGCGCGACGATTTCTGCGACGCTTTGAACATCCTCCTCCGCCGCGATCTCGGCCGCCAACTGCAACACTCGGCCCACTTCGCCATCAGCGGTCACGATCACCGTGCGGCGCTGCGGAGCGGCGTCAAACGTGAAGAAAAAATCATCATCGGCTGGCCCAGCGTCCGCAGGAATGATCACGCGTCCCCAACCGCGAGTCGTCGCTTTAGGCACCGCGATCCGATGCCCCTTCGCTTCGCCCAAGGCACCATCAAAGCTGACATCGACCGTGCTGCGAGCGCCCTCCAGCTCAATCGTCACCGGAATCGTCTCAGTCGCCCTGTTTGCCGAACCGTTCGCATCCTTATCGCCTTCGATCTTCAACGACAGCGACACAAACGACTCGGACCCACGTTCATCCAACCGTACTTCTTCCACTCGCACCGATCGGTTATCCGTGGCCGGTTGTGAGTAAGCGAGCAATCGAAACCGGACTCGCCGCCCGAGTTCCAAAAAAGCATCCCGCAGCGAAGTCCAACGACCATCCTTGGCCCGCCAATCGTGATCTCGCAAATCGCTGCAAATCCAGATCTCGGTCTGGCCCAGCTCGTTCGCCTTGATGTAATCGAGCGCCGCCAGCATCATCGCTGGCACATCAGCCGACGCATCCGACGGTCCCGTTTGCTGCGATTCCAGCAGCGAATCGGGCGACTCCAGCTCTTGCGGTACCGCGCGGTTGCTCTCGATCAGGACCACGCGTCCGACGCCCATCGTCTTCAACGTCTCGGTCAACTGAGCGACACCGGTCTGCAGTTTGGTCAGCGTCGCCGCCCCATCACGCTGCTGCATCGACGGCGATCGGTCCAGCAGCACGATCGTGTTGGATGTTCCACTGCCGGCGACCGAACCGACGATGCCGCTGCCCAGCGAACCGCTCGCCAACGGACGTCCGATCGCGATCACCAAAGCCGCGATCGCCAGCGCTCGCAACGCCAGAATCAGCCATTGGCGGATCCGTGCGTAACCGCGATTCATGCGGTTGGCGCTCAGCAGGAACATCATCGCGGCCCATTGCGTCGTTTGGTAACGTCGCTGGTTGATCAGGTGGATGATGATCGGGATGGCGGCCAGCGGCAG
>DNWZ01000852.1 GCA_003506095.1 Planctomycetaceae bacterium
CGTGGATTTTCTAATAAGTCGCCGGCGACATGTTCGCGAATCAGTTGGTCTATCGGAACGTCGTCGTTAAGGGCACGAATCAGGTAATCGCGATACATCCAGGCGTTGTCGATCGCCGGGTCGCCTTCGGATCCATGCGATTCGGCATAACGGATCCAGTCCATCCAGTGCCGTGCCCAGCGTGGGCCAAATTGTGGGCTGGCCAATAATTCATCGACCAGCGTTTCGATGACCTCATGTCGTCGACCCGGATCCGCCGAATCGATTCGCGAGGTCCAAAGTTGTGACTGGTCGATTGACGGTGGCAGGCCGATAAGTGCGAAGTGCAATCGCCGCACCAGCGTTGCCGAATCAGCGGGCGGATTGGGTCGCAGCGTCGTCGATCCAAGTTTTGCCAAAATGAATTGGTCGACCGGCTGCAGATTCGCTTCGTCGCGTTCTGGGGCAAGCCCAGTCGTCGGTGGGACGTGATCGACGATCGGTTGGAAGCTCCACCAGGCTTTGCGTCGCTCGAGCAATGATTCCCAAGACTGCATCGCGGCGAGTGAGTCGGCATCAGGCGGCGTATCGCGTGGATCGTAGGCACCCGTTGCGATCCATCGCTGGAAATCGACAATGACGGAATCGTCAAGTTTGGGGCCACCTTCGGGCATTTCCAAACCGTCGATTTCATGCCGGAGGATTGCCAGCAGTCGGCTGCCAGTCGCATCGCCTGATTTTATCAGCGGCCCGCCATCACCACCCTGCAAAAACGCGTCACGATGGTCGACTGCCAACCCGCCTTCGGCGTTGTCGGACGAGTTGTGACAAGAGTAGCAGTGTTCGACCAGGACAGGGCGAATCTTCGATTCGAAGAACTCGGCCTGTTGGGATTGGGATAACGTTGTCGGCGCTTCGATCGCGAACGCGTGATCGATCCCGAACCAGAGCAAACCGAAAATGATCACCGTCCAAGTGGACGCACGGGTTGCTGGCGATTGTGTCGTCGCGGTGTTCATGGCAAGGCAGGCGCGGGAAGGCGGGGCGAGATTAGCGGAGGGAGGGCTCGTTATAGTTTAACCTGAAACGAGAGCCGCGTTTGTAGTACCGGCTTTAGCCGGCCTCGGTGGGTGTGAAGACTCTGAAGCCGCCTAGAGCCGCCTAAAGGCGGTACTACGAACCGGGAGCCGCCTGAAGGCGGGACTACGAACCGGGAGCCGCCTGAAGGCGGGACTACGAACGGGTAGCCGCCTAAAGGCGGGACTACGAACCGGAAGCCGGCTAAAGCCGGTACTACGAACACTCACTCGCCTTTGCTGACCAAACGTCGATCGGCAATCATTCGCACCAGGTCGGTCGTTGTAACAATCCCAACCAACACACCCAAATCGGTTACAGGAAATCGATGTACTCGATGTTTAATGAATCGATCGGCCAGATCGTGAATCGGCAATTCCATCGGCACTGTCAACGGATGGCTGACCATGACGTCTGCCACACTGATCGTTTCCAAACGCTCGCCAATTCGGTCTGAAATATCCGCAAACGACTTCATCGGCGCTTCATGAAAACCAGTTTCATCAAAATAAAAGTCGCTCGTTTTCTCAGCGACTTCCCGCTCGTTGCAAATCTGGCGGATCACGTCAGATCGTGAAACAACGCCGACCAATTTGCCTTCGTCGACCACCGGATAGCCGCTGACACCATCATCAAGCAACCGTTGTTCAAACTCCGGCAGGGTGACCCACGATTGTATTGTTTTCACGCTATCTTGCATCACATCGGCTACGGTTAAGCCGTTATCACTAAGATTCATTCTATTAACCTTTTGCTTAGGGGCGAATCAATTGTCGGGTGAGCCAATTCTTGTGCAATCCGCTGCTGATGGAAACCGGCGGTTGGTTCAGCGATCTTAAACAACTGCTCGCCGCTTGCCGTCCGCTGATGATTGCACCTTCCATCGTCGCGGGCCAACCGGTTTGCACGAAATCGCCAGCGAGGTGAAAGCAGGGCAGGGCGGTAGCAGATTTAGGACGTATCGTATCGACTTCGGGGCGAATCGAGAAAACGGCTTGCGGGTCGGTCACGACGCGACTGGCCAACAGTTTTGCTCCGCGAGATTTCGGAAAAGCGACTCTCAGTTCGTCGACGATCCGATCCGTCACTTCTTGGTTAGACATTTGCCGAACTTGACGCGCGGCGCTGATGACCACTTGATAGTAATGCCCCGAACTGGATGCTTCGGCCGGGCGTGGAAACAACCATTGTGACAGCGTTCCGACCATGACGGCATGCGGTGCGTCGGTGATCGGGATGTCAAACCAAAGATGAACACCGCTGATCGGCGACGTCGGTACCGACGCCCATTGGCTAGGATGAATATCGGCGACGCTTGCCAAGGGGGCTGAAACGACCTTAGCGATTTGGTGCCAAGGGACAGCGGCAATCACATGATCAAATGATTCTTGAGCGTTTCCGATATGAACATTCAATTTTGTCTTATCAGAAGAATCTTTAGTACAATCGATCGACCGCACGGCGGCTTGCAATTTTATCGCTACGCCAAGGCGAGCGACTGCAGCGGGCAGGTTGACACCAAATAATTCGCTCAAGGGCAGCTTGGGGATCAGTACATCGCTGGCACCGCTGGCGGCCAAAAATCCGTCAACGAAAACATGGCGTGCCGCAGCCATCGACACTGCGCGCGACGCTTCGCCAAGCGCACTGACAATCACCACGTCCCAGTAATCACGAATCGTTTCAGCCGATTGACCGACGCCGACCAGCCAGTCTTGGGCGGTAACGTTTCGCAGCGATTGTGAACCGGTTCGCATCAGCTTTAGCGTTCCGCTGCGAATCTCGCGACGTTGGCGGGATGACAAGTAGGCCAGCTTGCCGAGCGTGGGTAGGAGGTGCAGCGGTGCTGGCAGCCACGAACTCGGTTTGAACGGCGATGCGGGAAAGTCGGGGTGATGAAACGATAATTGCTGGTGGCGTGTCCACTGATCGGTTAAGCCGCATTGATCGATCAAGGCGATCAGGTTGGTACAGCAGCCCATCGCGACATGTTGGCAGTAATCGACACATTGCCCCGTTTTCGGGTCAATAAAAGACCCTGCCCGTCCGCCGGTCGCGCGGCGCGATTCATATAAGACGATTTCCGGATCGAGGCCAGAAGGTTTGAGTGCGACGGCCAGTGAATGTGCGGCCGCCAGTCCCGATAGTCCGCCGCCGATAATGGCGATCCGGGTACGATGATTTGAGTTTCCTGGCGTGGCGATCATCGTGATACTTCGATCGGTGGGACAGGCAATCGACGAAAGATCGGGCCGATAAAGTGTTGTGATACCAATCCGATCTGCTCGACCTTGCTCAGCCGAACACGCTTGATAATCACGCCGCACGGGTCGGCTTCGATCCGTGACAGCAATCTGCGGTAGGTCCGCCACATCATGCTGAACATCGGCTTGCCGTCGGCGTGCAATGCGTCCCAAATCTGCCAACCCGAATCATATAACTTTGATGCGCGGCGAGCTTCATCGCTGATCAAACACTTCAGCCGATCGTCGGGCCTTGGATTCAACAGGTCGTCTTCGCACAACCCATGCTGGGCCCAATGTTGGTGCGGCAAGTAAATTCGTCCGCGCCTTGCATCTTCGCTGATGTCTCGCAGGATATTGGTCAATTGAAACGCCAGTCCACAATCGATCGCGGCTTGCATTGGCAAAGGCGAACGAAATTGCCAAATGTGCAAACAGGCGAGCCCGACGGCTGATGCGACTAGGTAGCAGTAATGTTCCAATTGTTCATAAGTATCGAACCGCGTTTTCTTTTGATCCGCTAATACGCCGTCGATGATTTCCAGCAGAAAGCGACTTGGGATCTGAAACCTTGTAACCGCATCAGCAAGTGCCGGCAGGATCTCCGCGGCACGCATTCGAAGGTCGACAGGCCACTGGGATGTCGATTCAGGAAACCCTTGTGGAAAGACACAGCGGCCGTCGTGTGATTCGGCGATCAAGTTCATCGCGGTCGCTTGACGCCATGCGGCCAGCCAACTCGATCGCAACGATGCCGGTGCCTCGCAATCGCCGATGTCGTCGGTCACGCGGGCGAATGCGTAAAGCGCGCACATCGCTTTGCGTTTCGCTGCTGGCAGCAACCAGAACGACCGATAAAAGTTGCTGCCCGATTGTCGCGAAATCCTCAGCACATGGCCATAACTGGCTTCGATCCGGGTGGCGGCTTCGGTGTGAGCGGGTCGCATGCTGGGATCAAAACCGTGTGAGCTTCAGCCCGTCAGAACAAGATCGGGGCAGGGCAGGGGAGTGAAAAGTATTTAGGCAATATTGTACGCGACAAACAACTTCCGACGCGACAAGCCATGTCGTTTGGTTTACAGGCGTCGAAACATCGCCCGGAGCACCAGTTTCAATTGCCGCGTTTTGGAAACCGTGGGACGTTGCCGAAGCGTGTCGTGATCGCAGCGGGCGATCGCGTCGAGCGTTTCTAGGCCGCCGTGGGCAAACAGTCGGATGTCGGCGGCCAGCCATCGCGGAACACGATCGGCCAGCGGCAAGCCGTCGAGCAACCATTGCCTGGCCTGCTGGCATTGTTCCGCGATCACCCGTTTGACGGCATCGCAAGCCGTCGGCTCGGCCAGCATCGATTCGCTGACGTTTGCTGCGGCCAGGGCGTCTTGGGGCAAGTAGATTCGGCCCGCTTGAAAGTCGCGGCGAACATCCTGCCAGTGATTAGCCAACTGCAACCCAGTGCAAATCGAATCGGAAAGGGCGATGTTTTCGGGCGAATCGGCTGCGGCCAGGCGCAGCACGATCTGGCCCACCGGGTTGGCCGAACGGCGGCAATAATCGACCAATTCAGCGAAGTTGGCGTATCGAGTTTTGACTTGGTCTTGGCGAAACGCGTCCAGCAGATCGTCGAACGGTCGTTTTTGTAAATTAAACTGCGAAATCGTGTCGGATAAAGCGATAAAAATCGGGTGTTCGACGACGTGACCTGCGAAACAGCGGTCCAATTGCTGTTGCCAATCGTACAATCGTTCGGTCGCGATCTCGGGCGAAGGCGATTCGTCGGCCAGGTCATCGGCATGGCGGCAAAAGGCATAAACGTTGTAAAACGGCTGCTTCATCGACCGCGGCAACAACACGCTGGCGACCAGGAAATTTTCGTAATGCCCCAGTGCGATTTGACGACAATGAGCTTGGGCGGCCAACAAATGCAAACTCTTGGTCGGCGACCCGTTAGACGAACTGCCCCGCCAGCGGTTAATCTGGTCGGGAACGTCATCCTCACTTAATGAATCAGCCATGCAAATCATTCTCGCCGCACCGCGCGGTTTCTGTGCCGGAGTCA
>DNWZ01000632.1 GCA_003506095.1 Planctomycetaceae bacterium
AAGTTCAAATCTTGTCGCCCCGACTTGTTAGAAACTCCGTTTTTTGCTCGGTTTGCTGTGTTTTTGCGCCGCGCCGCCTTTGCCCTTGTGTGCGGGTAATCTATACCCTCTGACGCATTTCTTGTCACGGGCAAGCGTAGCCCGTTTGATTCTGGTTCTTTGGCGATTCAAAGTTCGTCCGCTTCGGCGCAAACCCAAACAATCGGTTGCGATGTTGAAAAGATGGACCACAAGCCCATGCCTTAAGTCACCGGCGCAACCTGCCTGGCGGCCGAAATAGCCGGCAGCGAATCGACACAGCTGTCACCCTGACTGTTTGCCAGGGAATTAACGGTCAAGAAACTCACCTCGGTCCGCAGATGTAGGGGTCTCGGATCGGGAAACTTCGAGACGAAAACGGACGGGCAAGTCGATTCATTTCGAATCGAGTTGGAAATCAAACGTATTTTCACCTGGCATTACGTCAACCTTTAGCTCGCTTTGGACGTTGTAACGCGGCGGAACGACTGGCCTTCCAGGCTTCGCTGTGCGTACAGTCGGCTGGGCGTTCTCATCGCCGGTTTCAACCTCAACAGATTCTTCACCTTCTTCGCTCGGAGCGATCTCGACGCGATTAGGTCCAACTTTGGAGCCTTTGGTATTACGGATGTAGGTCAGCTCGTATTTCCCCTCGGCGTCGGTCATTCCTCGTGCCGGACGCCCCTTGTCGGGCTGGAAAACGACAGCCACGCCCGCTAAGGGCTTGCCGTCCAATACAATCGTTCCCCTCACCTGCCCAATCTCAGGCTGATCACTGTTGGTGCAGCCCAACTGCAAGACGATCAGCATACCCAGAATAATGGGCCTGACTCGGAATCGATTCATAGCTAATGTAAAAATCAAGATTGGCCTCGTTCTCTAACTCTACTGGTTAAAATCAGCGACTTCACCTTGGGCGCGAGTGCTGATTGCTTGGTATGTCCTCATATCCATGTTCTCCGACAAGAACCGCACGCTTCCGTCTCCCAATAAAAAGTGGGCTCCGCCTGGATGCCAACTTCCGGCAGCCTCTTCAGCACCACCGTTGATGGGATCGTTGCTCTCGGCAGCAATCAAGAACTCTGACATCTCTGTTGGAGGGTTACCATCGGCGCCGCCCGAAAACATTGCTTTGCGATCCGCACCAGCACTGAACCCTGCCATGGCATCGCCGCCACTGTCAGGAACCTCGCTAACGAAGATCGTATTCGATAATCCATCAATGACATCGCTAAACTTTATATTGCTGCGAACAAAGAAGATTCCATTGCCATTCATACAGCCCCAAGGATTGGTAAGCATGTCGGTGAGATTCGCAACACCGGTCCCGATGCAGTCATCATTTCCGTTGCCGATTCGCGTGCCCATGTTGCCGTTGTAATTCGAAGGTTGGTAGCCACCCTTCTGCGAGCCGTTAGAAACGTCAGGCTGAGAGGGGCACCAAAAAGTGGATACGATGGTGGCGCGAACAATCAACGGTTTGCCGGACGTAGTGCTGCCAAGCTCGTTACCCATACCATCGGGACCTTGAACGGCATCATAAAGCGTTGTTTGTTCGATGAATGGCAGAATGCTGGCATGCCAGGTCCACCCGTGACCGTTGAATGTAGTTCCCGTCGCGTTAGGCAGACCACCGCAACCTGCGGGTAGAGATTTGTAGGTCGATTCGTAATTGTGTATCGCGAGTCCGATTTGTTTCAAATTATTGGAACACTGCATGCGTCGCGCAGCTTCGCGGGCGGCTTGGACAGCGGGCAATAGGAGCCCGACCATAACACCAATGATGGCGATAACAACGAGCAATTCGACAAGTGTAAAAGCATCGCGAGTACGTGATAATTTCAACATAAAAAATCCTTGTGGAACGGAATCCACCCACGGTCTAGCGACCAAACGAAATCGCATGAATGAATCGAAAAATTTCGACCTGATTTACGCATGGGCTTTCAGCCACTGCGGGACGGTAGGTTATCGGATAAAAAAATATCCGTCGATCCATCGGGCGTTTTGTTAATGAAAAATTAACATTCCAGCCATTGGTATCCATTCGACCCGATTGATCCCGCCGTGTTCGGCTTGGTTGGGGTCAGCGACGGTCTTAATTTTAGGCAGTAGTCGATTTCGTATCACCCAATCAGTGACGGTTGATAGGGTTGCTCTCTGCCGCTCGTATTCCCGGCGTCGCAACACACGGCGTCGCAACACACGGCGTCGCAACACACGGCGNNGCAAATCCCACCACCAGTTTTGCGGCACACAGTTGTCGACTTTCGTGCCCCGCCCGGGCTGCAATCTACACGCAAAGCTCATCTTCGTTCGCCGAGAGCCAATTGCTTTTACGGCTGTGCGGTTTCCGAACCTGTCGATTGAATGAACCAAGGAGAGCGGTCACCGCTCAAGATGGGGCAATTCTGATGCGCGCAACGACAATCTGCCGCATTGTTTACCACCCTGCGTCCGCGAAGGCTGCTTCGCAGCCTTCGCTTTTGATGCACCTGCAGGCATTCAAAACGGCCCCCTCCTTCATGGAAGTTCGCTGCCGACGATGAGATACTCGCATTGACAGGAAGGCATCGCAGCGGATGCATCTGAAGCCATATGCCAATTCATCGGCTTCAAGCCGACGGGCGGGGGCCGCCGCTGCCTGGCTTCTCGATCTCCTTGCGTACCCACTCTAATCCATCGCGGTTTTCTAACAGTGAATCGCGCGCGTCAAGTTCCTGGCGGTGATCCAGAATCCCAATCGGCCCGTCATAACCGCTATCCAAGATTGCGCGAATCATCTGTAAATCGTGCGTGCCTTTGCCGATGCCCAAAATCTTGGGCCGGGCTGCGTCATTCATGCCGTTCAGGTTCAGGCAGTGCAAATAGGGCAACAAGATCTCGAGCGACTTGGTCCAATCAGCGATATGCCCATGCCCGTGGTGGAAATTGTAAACGATGCCGACATGATCGTGTCCTAGTTCGCGCAGTCGTTTGCACACAGCAACCAAGTTTTCTGGCTCGCCGCCCCACCCGCCGTGGTTGTAAAGCCCGAGCTTACAACCCATCGCTTTGGTCCGCGCCGCTAAAGCCAGCTTCTGCTGAGCGGCTGCCTCCACCTTGGCCGCCTGGTCATCACCGCCGGGATCGCCAAGCGTTTGCCAGATTTGAGGATGCAACTTATGTTTTTCAAACAACGCAAATGCCGCTTCGTGAGCATCCCAAAAGGCAAAGAACTCGATGTTGTGTTTCCGATATTCAAGAATTTCTTCTTCGAAAGTCGGCACATGCTCCGCACGCCAATCGTAGGCACACCGAGTGATCCCGAGCTCGCTGAGCATCCGAGCGCGCTCAGCTGGCCCGCGTTTTGCCGCATCAAATGGCACGATGCACCATGCGACCTGGTTGTCGCGACGGAGAACGGCAGTTTTAGCTTGCTCCGTTATTTGATTCTGAGCAATGGAAAACGCACTAGTGCCGATGCATAGCAAAAACGCAAAGCAACGAATGGATTGTAGCATTGGGAATCGCTTCCAAAAATTTTTTTAAGGTTCTGTGTAAGCCGTTTGAATCCACGGGGCGGCAATTCAAACCAACATCGGACTTGCGAGAAGAATTACGGACATGCACTTAAGCTGCGTCTGTCACTTGCTTAAGTACCTCTTCCAGCCGGGCTGTGATGTGAGCCGCCATCGCATTGCGTGCCGCTGCCGGTCGCCTGGTTTCCAGTGCGTCAAGAATAACGATGTGCTCACTCAACGCCTGCTGCAGAGCGGGTCGACGTCCGGTAAGCACACAAAAACTGCGGACCAGCAGGCGATAACGCCGGATCTCGTTTCTTAGCCGATTATTCCCACTGGCAGTCGCGATCGCTTCATGAAAACGAAGGTCATATGCGATCGCCTTTTCGCACCAGTCGACGTCGCGGTTTCGTCGACTCAGTTCGTCAGCCACCGCCCGCAACTCCGCCAGTACATTGGGTGCAATTCGTTTCGCTGCGCGTTCGGCAGCAGCGGCCTCAAGCTGCAGACGAACTTCATAGATCTCGCGAATATCGTCCGCTGAAAACTTTGCAACGCGTGCCTTGTGGTTGCCTTCCTGGTGAACCAGTCCGTCGCGTTCTAGCAGTCGCAGGGCCTCACGCAGCGGAGTGCGGCTGACCTCAAGTTGTTTTGCCAGAGTCACGCTGTTCAGGTCCGAACCGTGCGGCAACTGACCCGAGACGATCGCCTCGAGCAGCGTTGCGTGGATCGAGTCGACAAGCGACAACGGCCTCAGGCTCTTCTTCAAACTACTAACATTCATGGTCATTCAAACATCAAGTGCGAGGCGATACGGCGGTTGACTTACCGCGCCGAACCTGTATCCTGCGTGCTGCATTCTGTATACAGTATGCGAACCGACCTCAGTTCGCAAGTCGGCTGAGGCCGCTTCCCTCCGTGCGAAGGCGTGCGTCGAAATCACAAAGCGAGTTCTATCAGAGCGGAATCCAACTATGAAATCAGCGACGGGCACCACCCGCATTCACAGCGGGCAGCTCATCGACGGCACCGGGGCAGCGCCAGTACGCGACGCAGTTGTGATCGCCACCGAGGGCCGCGTCGCTTATGCCGGACCAGCGGCCGGTGCGCCTGCCACGCCCGATGCGCGAGTGATCGATGCGCGCGGCGGCACGATCATGCCGGGGTTGATCGAAGCGCATATTCACCTCACGTATTTCAACGTCACCGAATTACAGGATCTCGACATCAAGTATCCAGTTGAATACGTGACGCTTCAGTCTGCGGTGAATGCAAAGACCGCTCTTGAATGTGGCTACACAAGTGCACGCAGCGGAGGCTGTCTGCACAACATCGACGTGTGGATGAAAAAGGCGATCGAAGAGGACTTGATCCCGGGCCCGCGATTGACGGCCAGCGGCCGCGAGATCTGCGGCGCTGGCGGACTGATGGATTGGAATCCCGATTACCGCAAGATCGGCATGGAAGGAATCGTCTTCATCGTCAACGGCCCCGAGGAGGCCCGTGCGGCTGTTCGCAAGCTGGTCAAGGACGGCATCGAATGGGTGAAAACCTATCCGACCGGTGATGCCGCATCGCCGGACATTAACGATCACCACACGCTTTGCATGACCTTCGACGAGATGCATGCGGTCGTGGCAACAGCGCACAACCACGGGCTGAAGGTTACTGGCCACTGCCGGGCTACCGAAGGGATCCGCAACGCGCTCAAGGCCGGCTACGACGCCATCGAGCACGGCACCTTCATGGATAACGAATGCCTGGAACTGCTGCTCCAGCGGAACGTCCCGATGTGTCCGGGGCTAGGATTTGAACTCTTCAGCGTGCAACGTGGTAAAGACTTCGGCCTCTCCCAACGGGTCATCGACGGACACCAGGAAACGCTCGAAGCGGGTGCGGAAAGTTGCCGTAAGGTGCTCGCGGCCGGCGGTACGATCGGCCTTGGGGGCGACTACGGCTTTGGTTGGACACCGCACGGCACCTATGCACAGGAACTGACCTTCTTCGTCAACTATGTCGGCTTCTCGGTCCTCGACACGATTCGCTGTGCCACCCTCAGCGGCGCGAAGATGATGGGCCGCGAGCACGATCTGGGCACGCTCGAAGCCGGCAAGCTCGCCGACGTCCTGGTCGTCGATGGCGATGTGATGAAAGATATATCGATCCTCGAAAACCGCGACAAATTGCTTGCCGTCATGCAGGGCGGCTTCGTCAAAGCTGGAAAGCTGTCAGCGTTCGAAAGATGAAGCTCACGACACAACAATCACCCAGTCCGCGACTGGCTCGATCGATCGATCACGGCACCGGGCCGACCCTGCTTCTGCTGCACGGAGTCACACGCTGTGGTGAAGATTGGCAGCCACTGATTTCGGCGCTAGCGACTCGCTGGCGAACCATCACAATCGACCAACGCGGCCATGGACTCTCGTCACGCGAGTCCGGCTACCTTGTCGCTGACTATGTTGCCGATGTGGTTCGTCTTGTGCGCGATGAACTCGAATCGCCGCTCGTGATTTTCGGACACTCACTCGGGGCGATGGTGGCTGCTGGCGTCGCAGCGCAACTGCCCAAACGGGTACGTGGCATTGTCCTTGAAGACCCACCCTTTCATACGATGGGAAATCGAATCGCCGGCACGGCATGGCATGCTCAGTTCATCGGCATGCGCGCGGCGGCTCAACGCGGTGGCGACATCAACGAAATCGCCGATGCACTTGAAGGCATCCTTCTCCCTTCGGGTGACGGCGGCTTCAAGAGACTCGGCGAGATGCGCGACCGCGCCTCGCTGCAGTGGAACGCACAGTGCCTCAGCCAGCTCGACCCAGAAGTACTCACCCCCGTCATCGAAGGCCGCTGGCTCGACGGTTTCGATGTGCATGCGGAGCTCTCGCGAATCGACTGCCCTACGTTGCTATTACAGGCAGACCCCAAGACGGGCGGCGCATTGACCGATGGCGACGCAGAGGCCGCCTGCGCCGCAATTGCTTCATGCTGGCACGTTCGCTTCGCGGGTTGCGGGCATCAACTGCATCGCGACCGCCCCCAGGAAGTGCTGCGAAAGTTCGATGATTTTGTCACATCAATGCATCTCGTGGAAAAATCACCGAAGGCAAACCACCCCTGAAATCGGCCCGGCCTGTTCAGGCATTGCCGCGCCCCTTTTGGCACCGAAACCTTCATCACCAGCGAAACGCGAATCGGGAACATCGACATCGACGCAAGCCCACCACTGCAGAACCTGGTTTTCAATTCCAAACAGGCCGCCGCCTGCCATTGGGAAGCCGCCTGACTGGGTGCCAAGAAAAATAAAATCCTGGGGCCACCCGATTCGTCAAACGGCCTCAACCGGCACGATTAAGCGATCACTCTTCCGAGCCCAGGTTAAGCTCCAGCCCCGACCGAGCAAGATTCCAACTCAATTCGACAACGGTTTTTGCGTCCATCTTTTTCAGAATAGCGGCACGTCGAATATCGACCGTTCTTGTGCTGATATCACAAGCGACCGCAATCTGCTTATTGGAGTCGCCGCGAAGCAAACACCCCAGGACTTGCTGCTCACCACTGGTCAGCCGATCGAACTTCTCCTTCAATCCTTCTGTCCGCCGCCGATCGTCCACGCGCTCCTTGGCGGAAACTAAACCTGCAGACACCGCATCCCATAAATCTTGGTCGCGGTAGGGTTTCGAGATTACAGTTGTGGCCCCCAAGGAAAGAGCATCCACAACCAATTTTACGTCAGCAAACGCGGTCACAAGCAGCGGAACGATGCAAGTGTGCGATTTCAGCAACGATTGCAAAACCGAAAGACCACTCATCCTTTTCAGCCGCAGGTCTATGATCGCGCAACCTTGCGAGGCTCCGGAGCCACCGAGGCTCTCTAAAAACTCTTCGCCTGATTCAAACGCAAAGACCGGGCACCCGAGCGGTTCCACCATCACCTTAATGGACTCTCGTGATCCAAAGTCATCGTCGATCACAAAAACACTTAACTGATCCACTTGAACGCGTGGCACAAAAACAGGTTGGCTCATTTTTCTCTTTGTTTCATACAAGATTTTGAAGAGGTGCTTAATCCATAAACACCTGCCGAAATTCACATACTTTCGTCAAAACGTTCAGTTCAATAAAGGCTCAGACTCTCTCAAAAAAGCATTTCTGCGAATGGTACTTCGAGGCAGCAGAAAAGACCACTTTCTTGACAGTTGTATAGCCTAAAGACACCTAAGGGTCATGCCCAAAAACTGTCTCAAGCAAAAAAATACGCAGCACCGCAAAGGAACAGACTTTTCAGAACCAACAACGCGCATACCAGACGACCCAAAGCCTCTGAATGCAATTGAGTTCTAAAAACAGAATTCCGTAATGGGCAAATACGACGAATGGCCTGCCGCTGACCCGCGACGACAAAAAGGACGAAATGAAATCTTTTCCAAAAACATCGTCTTTTCAATCCTTACTTTTAGCGGTCACGGAGGAAACACCCGCGTTCATGGGGAAGCACCCGCGTTCATGGGGAAGCACCCGCGTTCATGGGGAAGCACCCGCGTTCATGGGGAAGCACCCGCGTTCGGGGAGGGACAACTTGCGGTTAGCTTCGGCGCACCTGCAAACGCTTTCGCGCAAATCTATTTCTCAATGTGTCTATTTCTTCACTTCAGAGCAACCCCCTCCATAAAGCCGAATAAACACACCCCCGCCATGAAGAATGGCGAGTGTGCCCAATCATCTGGTCCACACCCGCAAAGTCGCCCCATTTAGCCCAGTAAATAAAACGGGCTTCGAATCTATCAGCCTGAAATAAATACTTGACACTTGATAACAATGTGCAGATTTAAGCGTTCCTGTGTATATCGCCTCTGAGAGTCGATCCTCTGAAACCTGCCCTTCCGCCGTGCCTCCCAACCACCCCCACCCGAATTGAGTAATCCATTGAGGTGCCTTTCCAACCCGCCGTTTATTTCCATCTCTGTTTCGCAGGCAAGTCAGAGTTGCGATTTTTTCCGATGAACCGAAGTTTGATTTTTTTGTCGACCTGAAAAACATTGGCCGCTACTGCTGGTCGCTTTGGTTTTCGAACAAATGTCTTAGTCACCGCAACCACTCTCCTTTTGTCGTTTTTAAATGAACTACTTTGAAGCTTGTACAAGTCCGGAGCAGAACAATCGAGATTCGAGCTCGTTGGGAAATTTGCAAACGTTAGCAGTATTTGTGGTCGACGATCAGGGACGCTTGTTGCATTCAAACGAAGAGTCGCTGAGGTTTCTTCGGTTCGGTTGCCATTCTGACGATTGGAAACACCAGTTTTGGTTCAGCAATCTGGACCACCACCTCCAATCCGCAGCAACGGCCTGGCGGTCGCGCGACACAACTGAATCGAGGATTTTGATTTGCGCAACCGGCAAATCGTCAAACGTCGCCTGGTCAAGTTACGTCTTCTCGTTCGAGAAACTGCCAGACCTTCACGGTTACGTTGCGACTGTGATTCAATATTCGATGCCTTTCTGTGATTTGAATACCTTCCTCCGAAAACCTGATTTACCGTTCGAATCCTGTTTGTTCTCAATTCCAGAGCAACGCGTCGCTTGGGTACGTTGCGATAGCGATGGAAAAACGCTGATGGAGCCCCGCTTGAGTATGTGGGAAGATTGGCTGGAACGAATCCTTCCTGAGGATCGGCTGGAAGTGGAGCTTCGGCTGAATCAACTGATTGATGGTCAAAGCGAAGAGCTTTGCATGACTTTTCGAGCAAAAGGAACTGGCGATTCTATCGAATTGCTCAACTGCAGGTTCGAATCAAAGATTCGAGACATTGGTGGCAAGGCGGTTATCCTGAGAGCATCGGCCCGTATTTCTTCTGGCACCGCTAAGTCGTCTCGCCCCCTCCACCTAGGCCACCACCTTTTGGAACATGTACAAGAGTCTGTGATTGCGACTGACCTGAATGGCACGATCCACTTTTGGGGAAAAGGTGCTGAAAGACTGTATGGGTGGACCGCATCCGAGACCATCGGCCAACCGGTAACAATGGTGATACCGGAGTACGAACAGTCGAACGAGCACGAGCGAATTCGACAGGTTATCGCATCAGGATCGTGGCAGGGACGAAATCGTCAGATTAAAAAGGACGGTTCGACATTCCTAGCCGAAACTCACATCGCGATTGTTAAGGATGACGATGGCAACCCGATCGGCCTTGTTGGCATCGACAAGGACGTAACGGAATGGTTTGCCCAGCAACAGAAAATTTCAGAGATGCAGGCCTCGCTTGCTTCGGCTCAATTGCTTTCGATTCGGGGTGAGTTGCTCGCGGGCTGTTGCCACGAACTGTGCCAGCCTGTTTTTGCAATCCAAAATATCATCAGTGCTATCACCCGCGGATTAAAATCAGAGCATTCCTCGAAACGAACTCACGAGCTTCTTTCGATGTGCTCGCAAGAGGTGACACGAGCAGCGGAAATTTCCGAAAAGTTGCGTGGGTATGNNGCGAACCGGAAGCCAAACTGGATCGCGTCGATCCACGCAAGTTGTTAGACGACTGCAGCGCGATCGGACGATTGCACGCGGAGTTGGCAAATATCGGTTTTGTTACTGAAATTGATCAAAAGTCGTGCTGGATTCTGTGCGACGAAGTACAACTTCGCCACGTTATACTGAATCTGCTCCGCAATGCTTTTGATTCATTGAATGAATGCGACTTCACGTTCCGAAAGGTCGTTTTGCGCGGCGAGGTGCGAAACACGAATTTCGTCATCTCGGTAATTGATAACGGAACCGGCCNNTCTTCGATCCGTTTTTTACCACCAAGCGAACAGGCACCGGGATTGGATTGCCTATGTGCCGCAGTATTGTTGACAAACATGGTGGTTCGCTTGAATTGGTCCGGTCCGCTGTTTACGAGGGAGCCCATTTCGAAGCTTCAATTCCATTGGTCACAAACGAAAAGTCATCCGTAGCCGAACTTTCGATGGCAAAAGCGTAAGAATCAAACTCAAGATCGGAAGTGAGTTTATCTGGCGAAATGCCAGCGAAATCACCTAAAAGACTATGCCAGTAGCCTGCGTTTCGCAACTGCGGTTCCCAGCAACCTCACTGCGCTTATTCGCAACCAGCAACACCCCAGCGCATGCAATTTCCGTAAACAACACAAGGAGATCTGAAACTACTTATTTCGAATCGGGAACCCGGTTTTAGAGCACAGGAATGCGAAAATTCCAGCCTGCAGGTTTAACGCACTGGCATATGATCTCACTAGAACCCGTTTCTACTAATGGATCATAAAGGTTGGCAATGTGTGTTTTAATTAACCATCTGGTGGGCAAGAGCCTGGCTTCGGTAATCCGACGGGATTCCGATTCGCTGCTGACGTTTGATGATCATTCCACGATCATCACCTACGCGCCTTGGGCCTGGGTGTGTGGAGAAATGCGTATGCCGATGCATTTCGAACTGGAAAAAGTGTTTCGAAATGGTGACTATCCGAATGACACACGACTTCTCGTAACCGGAGTCTCTTTCTACGTCGAGTCGCTTTCGTTGAAAATCTATTTCAATGGCAGTTGGGCTCTGCACATCCAACCGGAAGACCCGTCGCCCGTTTCCTGGATCCTTTGTTTGGCGTCGCAAAAAGTCGTGAGTGCGGGCGGTGGTAATTTGACCGTTTTTGCGAAACATTCGTCTCCCTGAATGAAACGCCGCTCCCCTTCTTTCTGTTCTGCCAAGTCTTAAATCCCGCCTCCAGCATCTGTGCTAGAAAAAATGATCTCCATACTTACTTTTTTCCTGGGCTCACTTGTGGGATTTGGGTTGTCGGTTTTCACGATGTCGATAAAGCTTTCAGATTCCGACGCTTTACGGGTAATGATTTTACGTGAGCTTTTACCCGCGAAAGAGGCAATCGATTCACTGTCCAATGAGGAAAATCGAACCGATTCCGAGCAGTCGCTGCGGATCATAAAAAACAGGATAGAAAACGCTTGCAAAAGAATCGAAACATCCTGAACAAAGCGTAATCCCAACCCGAAACGACTGGATGCGGCCTGAATCCTTCAAGAAGCGGGCAACAATCGACCGCCTTAATAGTTCAGTGCCCATCGCACGAAGAATCCGGTTAAGACGATGTCGCGTGTGTTGACGCTTGAAATCGCTGTCGCGTCAGCGCCGAATGCCGACGATCCTTCACTGCCCATCAGAAACGCATTCGAACTGCTTCTCACGCCGACCTTCCCGGTTTGTTGCATGTGGCCTTCGAATCCGGTTGCGAAGTCAAGCATAGCCGGCATACAGTACAATGGTCTGCGATAGCCAATCCCCAACTGAAGCATTCCGCTGGACATGACCCCTTCCCACTCGGCGATTGCACCATCCACCGACCGAGCAACACCGGTACCATGAGAGATTTGGGCCTCGGTGCGAGCCGAAACGAGCGCTTCCCCGTCAATCACGGCCCCACGGATTAGCCACTGGAACGACCAAGGTGATGCACAGTGTCCATGCTCGTTGCAATTCATAAATGGTCGACGTAGTGGATGATAACCTGCGAGCGAACCTGTCAAACCCCATCCTGACATTTCTGCAACGCCATGACTGCCAGCGAATACATCGGCCTTTTCCATGGTGCCAAAGGCTGTGGTGTATCCACGACGTGTCAAGTCGGCATAACGACCGCCGAGCGTGGCTCGTAATTGCGATTGCATAAAACAAAACTCTTGGAACAGTTCCAAATCGACCGTCGTTGCCTGCAGGTCATAAACCGTCGACAGCCCTGCTGCGTCTTTTCCGAACATACTTCCAGGCACGTCAGAGTTTTCGTCATTAAAATGCCAAGCCGTGGCAACGAAACCCGATTTTCCTGACCGCAAGCCGATCCACCCTCGCCCGCCAGCACCAAGTCCACTCTCATTTTGACCGGAGATGGAATTGGTTGAAATCAGCGAATCGACCGCTACCGATTGGTAGCTCTCCCGCCCGACCGTTAGGAATGTGGTTTCGCCCCCCACAAAGAGACCTCCGTTCATCATCTGTGACGCAAGGAAAAATGGTTTCCAACTTGCGATGTTGCTCGCCGTGAAAGCGTCATCGATTGAGTTGGGTTCTTCCGTTACGGTAAATTGATTCGAGGGCTTCGCTTGCTCGTACTCGGGCCCAGGTGGTGATTGCGAATATCGAGCGGATGGCCCAGCCTGTGGAGGCAGATACTCATACGTCTCATTGTCCGAATCACTTTCCCATTCTGGGGCTTTTGACATACTTGGAGGAAGTTGATACCCTTCGGCTGGGGGCGGAAGCGGTTCGGCCTGTTGCACTAAACTCTCGCCGCTTCGGACGCGAGTTTTTACCGTGTACGGCAGAGCGTCGGATTTCAGATCCACGTCTTGGTCGGATTCATAGTACGGCAATGAATCGGCACCAATCACTATCGAGTCCGTTCCGCTAGGACTTTCAGCATTGTTGGGCTTGGTGGTGACTACTGTCCCTGGCTCTGGCCATGTAAAAGTATTCTGAGCAACCGCACCATTATGAGATAACGTAAGTCCGATCGCGAAAGCGAGATTCGCTTTCCAAAGTGATCTGTTCATATTCAGGTTCTCCTTTAAATTGCCAGTTGAATCAGTTTCCCATGGCAACCCGTCAGCACGAATTGGCATGGGTTCAAAAAACGATGAATGATGGTCATCACATAAGCACTGAAAGCATCAGCGCGAAAAGATTAAAAACGTGGTGTCATGTTTCCGCGCAACCACTGTGTATTTGAAACACCGCGCATCCGTTCCTCGGATGTCACCATGAGCGGGGATGCCACAGGCAGCTTCTTGCCGGGCTTTACAATCGCAAGCACAGCGTTCTGTTGCCACTGCTTGGCAAACTCAGCAACGGGCGTTCTGGTCCTGCCAATTGCGGGGTCGGCTAGATAGACAAAATCATCATCCGCCCCACGGACCACAACAAAGTGGTTGAAATCATTGACCGTGATCCCAACCAAAAGCGGAAGCTTGCTTTCCTTTAGTTTTTCTAACGGCAAGCGACCCAGGAGAGTCGTATACCCTGCCCGTTCCGAAAGACGTTTTAGATCAGTAAGGGAAAGGCCGTTTTCGATCCGTTCCTCGAGCTCTTCACGGGTCAGCGTTTGAATAATTGCAGCTAAAATCTGCGATTCAGTTACCGCATCGCCCCAGTAGTAGGTGGTGATCGTTGCCAAAGCTGCCGCACCACAGGAGAAATCACGCTGCTGAAGCACAAGGTTTTCGGTTCGCAATTGTCGCGAGTTTTTCGGAAACGCTTGAAAAGTTCTTGGCGACTCGCGGATCACTGCTCTTGTTTGCAGTAAACGCTGCATCTGGGTCTGTTCGTCATCGCCGCGGCAAACGTCTCGGGATAAAAAAACGCTGCCGAGCACAAACAACAGAACAAGAATAGACACCGGTAAACCAGGTGGCCGCATGAAGCTTGGCACGTAATCCCCTCCTCGTCGCAAACAATGGAATCCAAAGCCGATTCGAACACAACGTCCATTTGCAACGGTTGTATCGATCGTGATAATGGAATCGTCCCAGCGTCAAGCTGGTAAGGATGCAAAGAACCGAAATTGTTCTACCAACAAAATCGAAGTTGCCGTAAAGAAGTGTTGTTTGCAGAAAGACCAGTCGCAATGCGAACTTAATCGCCCATTACTGCGTAAAAGACACTCACCAATGCGGAATTCGGCACCATCCCGCTGGGAAACGCACAACGCGTTACAAAATGCTTACCCGTGTTTCGCTGCGTGCAAGCCCCCGCTGTCCCGGACAATCATCTGTGAATTAGCTGGTCCGTTAAAAGTTTGCGCCAACCGCAAAAACAAGACCGAACATTCGCAACACTCGGTCCTGTGAATCGGCATAGGTGTCCAGTCGCAATCCGAAGGCATCGTCATCATCCCGCATGAATGCAAATGACTTTGCCGACGCAAAACTGCGACCGAGCGAGAAACGCCGAAACTCGATTCCGCTGCGGAAAACCAGATCTGCGTTGGGAAACATAAACAATCGACGCCGATGCTCAACGCCCAATTGCAACTCCAGAGAGCCCAGCATCGATTCACTCGCGTTCGTCGCCATCGCGAAGTCACGAGAGGCGGCATAGCCAACTGCTCCCGACGGATTGTTGACCGATACCGCAGCGCTGGTCAGCGCCGCCGCCTTGCTTTCGCCCCAAAGAGCGGAAGCGCGAGCATCCCAATACCAGAAACTTCGTCGAGTGTAACAACCCGACATATCGCAATCATCATGCAAGAACGGCAACAAATCCCCGAAGATCTTGCTCGGAAGGACGCTCTTGCCATGAATGCTTCCAGTAAATCCCAAAGCCGAAAGATCGTTGGTCGCGTTTGCAGTGCCCACCGCGTGCAAATCGGAAGTGGGCTCTGCAAGTACAAAAAGGGAGTCAATGCCTTGATACTGCAGGTGGCGAGCACCAGCGGTGACCTCCAAGCCAAATCCCGCCAATCTGAACGGCTGGGTGACCTCAATGTCAAATGTTTGCAAGTCATGAACTGCGCTTGCGTGCGAAAGGAACTGCTGCATCCCACCGGCAGGGGATTCGTCTTGGTTCTGGCCATTGTAAAACGAGTAGGTCGCCCTTATGCCCCGCTCTGCGGCACGCATCCCAATCCAAATCCGACCGCCGGGCCCATAGGAATCAGCCGGAGAAACCGCAATCGATTGATCGTTTAGCTGGCTTAACCGAAGCCCCATCGATGATTTATTTAGCAACCAGAGATAGTCCGATTCATAACCGGCATAGAATCCTGAATCTAGCATCCGAGCAAATGCCATCGTCGACTTGTTTCTTACTTCAACAAGCGATTGCACGGTTGCTTTGTCGCCTGGACCTGGCGATTCTGTATTTTTGGTGCTCGCGGCCGTTGAAGCGGTCTGAGTGGCGGTATCGTTTGCCTGCACAGGCTCGGGAGATCCAGATTGAACCGCGGGTCCGCTGCCCTGGGCAATCGTTGCAGGCGTGTTCTCCGCAGTCGCGCGAGCTAACTGAATCGAAGCTGTTGCACTCTCCGGACTCATCGCGAATAGATCCAAGCTGTCGTTGTATCCCCCAATCATCGACCAAGGTTTAGCGCCGACAGTCGATTGAAACGAAACGACATCATTGCGACTATTCTGATCCAAACCATTTCGTCCGCCTGCCGCTGCAACCGAATTGCCAAGGGTTGGTGTACCGATGGTTTTGTTCGTAACCCCAGGAACCGCATCTTGCACCACCCCGACCGAATCAGCCATCGACTGGCTACTGAAACCGAAGTCACCGTCAAATCGATCAACGCCCCAATCCTCTTTGCCTGGTACTTCGAAGGTTTCCGGATTCGTATTTGACGATAGATAGCGCAACGAAACTGGCATCAGCAATAACGCGATTGTGAAAGTAATCGTGCCAAGAACAAGGGCAACCATCGCCCAACCGATCCATGGAACCGGTTGCGTCGATCTGAGTACGTTTTTTTGATTCACGACGATACTACCTTCCTTGACGGTCGTTTCCTAAATCGTGCCGATCCGCACATTGCAACCAGAGCTCGAGTGTTGATTCCTAACCAATGGAATCCAAACGAGTAACGGTTACGGCGTCAACAACGGAATGTGCGGAGAACAAGTATCATCTTTCGCCCCGCGACCATTGCGTTCGGGCGTTCTATCGCGGCGCGAAAGAAGACAATGAAAAACCGCACAAACCTAACGCATTTTCAGAAAACCTCTAAACGCACAACCCGATGAAAATTAAGCAAGCACTGACTCTCTGACGTGACACCACGGATGGGATGCCAGCGATGCCACATTGACCGCCGCCCAATTCTCATCCCGGCAGACAAGAATCAAACTCAATCGGCACTGCACCGTCTTTTAGTAAATTAAGGTCCGCGTTGGAAATAGCACGGACATTAGAAGACGCGAAAAGGCCCAGATCTTATCTACCATTTTCGCCACACGCACTGCGCATCGCGCAGAATACTGCGCTTTACCGAAACCGATTGATTGATTTCGACGGTTTGGCTGGTGCGATGCTATTCGCACATTCAATGAAACAACGGGAATCCGGTTCCTTATTGAGCTTGCGGCTAGCGATCGATAAACTTTCGACAATCGCGTCCCAAAATGCATCGCCGACGTACGGTTTTGGAATCACCCTTACGTTTCTATCGTTCATCACGTCGGCAACCTGTTTCAGTTCACCGAAGGCGGTAAGCAGCACGGGGACGATGCCTGGGTAATGAGCGTTGATTAGATTCAGAACCCCTAAACCGCTCATTCCGTAAAGCTTTATGTCAACAATCGCGCACCCAACCGGAAGCGGATCGTGCTTTAAGTGCTCAAATAACTCTTCGCCAGATCCAAAGGTAAAACAAGGCAAGTTCATCTGTTCGCACAGTATTTGGCTTGATTTACGAACTGCGAAGTCATCCTCGATGATGTAAATTTTCAGAGGGTTTTGATAACTCGTCCCAATCTCATTCATTTCAAGTTTCATTTGAAATCCTCAGACGACTACAGATCATTTAAGACACTTCTAACTCGTTGCGCATCACCTTCTATCTATTCAGCCTAGTCTGTGCCATGCAAATCTTCGGTTAAAGATTTCAAATTGCGGCATTCACTTTCAATGCTTCATGAATGCGATATGCAAACGGCAAATTGCACCACGTACTGCGCGAACATCGCTTGAGCCGACTAAAAAGAGATCATTCGATCGGCAGACCCCTACAAACCGACTCACTGGAATGACAAAGCAGCACCAAACACGCGCGAAACGCATTTATAATGCGCGATATAGCAACCCCATTCGCACGCAGACGACAGCCGGCGCATTTGACTGGATTGGATTCGCTTTTCAGCAACCCATTGCTCGCTGATTTCGTAAATCTTTTCTACCACAAATGCGAACGCCATGTATCTTTATGCAGCTGAACATGCGGCCTCGGCAATCTGGGACATCTCGGTAGTTTCTGCAGTGGCTTGCCAGCGTTTGAATCACTTGTCTTTTCAATGCACGATTGTGAGAGGTCTTTGATATGAAAAATATGTTGTCTCTACGGACTGTTTTAAGTTGCATTGCCATCGGCCTTGTTGCTGCGGGGAACGCGTCGGCGAAGGGCCCTGATTTCAGATTGACAGATGTCGGACTTGGGTCCTTGCAAGCTTGCGATGATGCCGACGCGATGCGAGTGAGAGGTAAGAGCTCGCGATCGTACTCGATGGGTGTCGCTTCGCTGTCGGTGCTGATCTACGACCCTGCGACCGGATCGCAAACAAATATCGACATCGCTCAATTTGCTAACAGTGAGTCGTCTGCAATGGTCAGCGACCCGACGTCTGCGGCAGTCGAAGGTGTGGTCGGCTTCACGGGGCTGGGAATTGAAATTGGCGGATTCCGTGCGTCGCTCAGCCAGGGCGCCTTGTTCTTTGGCGGACAGAGCGCGACCCAGGGCGCGTTCTCGGTCAATGCTTTGAACGTACCTCGATTCCAGTAGCGGAATCAGGTGCTTCGTTACGAAATACGTGGCCCGGCGAGTGTCCGGCCACGCTGGGGTGCTAGATGTGAGACTGTTTAGCAATCCCTCTCAACCATGTCTCAGTCAAAAGGTTAGGTATTTTTATGAAGAAGTTTTTGCTTGCGGCGTTTGCGTTGATGGCCGCTCCTGTCGTAGCTTCGGAGCCAGCCGAGTTGCGAGGTTTGGGTTTGGATTCGATGCAAGTTGTTTCCGAGAACGAAGGTATGCAAGTTCGCGGACTTAGCAGCAGCTCAGCAGCGATGTCGGTCAACAGCCTTGCAGGTCTGTTCTATGACCCTGCAACTGGCAGTCAGACTAACTTCGAAGCTGCTTCGTTCAACAGCAGCAGCAGCGCCCAGACAGTTAACACCGCGAACTCGTCCGGTGCTGAAGCTGCTATCGGTGCAACTGCATTGTCGTTGGAAGTCGGCACTTTCTCGGCTTCGATGAGTCAGTTTGCGTTGTTCGCCGGTGGCCAGTCAGCCAACCAAGGTGCTTTCACGTTCTCGTTGAACGTTCCTAGCTTCAAGTAATCGAATTGTCTGAGCTTTAATTAATCGAATCCCCCCTTTTTTGGAAAATAGAAATGAAACGAATGATTTTTTCGC
>DNWZ01000130.1:0-353 GCA_003506095.1 Planctomycetaceae bacterium
CCGGCTCTTGCCAGTCGCGACATGTTCTTGCGTGACGGTAAACCCGATCCGCAAGCTAGCCAAGTCGGTCCGCTCGCATCGGGCGTTCCCGGCCAAGTCGCGGCCTTGGCGCGGTTGAGCTTGGGGTACGGGCGTGGCGATTGGCGAGCGGCGATCGGCGAAGCGGCCGCTGTGGCGACCGAGGGTTATCGAATCACGGCCAGCACGGCCGCCGCGATTCGCAATGAGTCGAAACAGTTGGCCCGGTTTGATTCCAGCAAAGCCGTTTTTCTAAACAACGATGGTTCGCCCTTGATTGTCGGTGATCGGCTGCGACAAGGCGATCTCGGTCAAACGTTGCAGTCGATCGCTGA
>DNWZ01000130.1:472-5083 GCA_003506095.1 Planctomycetaceae bacterium
CCAGCTCCGGCGGAATTCATATAGCGCAAATGCTGATGATGTTGGAGCAATTTCCGGTCGCAGATTTGTATCGCGACGATCCTGCGGCAGCGGCTCATTTGTTGGCAGAAGTGATGAAGCGGGCGTTTGCTGACCGGGCCGTTTGGTTAGGCGATGCCGATTATGCCAGTGTCCCCAAGGGGCTGGTCGATCGGCAATACTGTCGCGACCTGGCCGCGTCGATCAATCTGTCGACGGTAACCCCCGTTTTGTCCCACGGTGGTCCGCCCAATGCCGCCGACGACTTATTCAATCGTCGCCACACGACGCATTTGACGACCGCCGACGCCGATGGAAATTGGGTCGCAATCACCAACACGGTCAACACGACGTTTGGCAGTTGTGTCGTGATTCCCGGCACGGGCGTGGTGATGAACAACCAGATGGACGACTTTAGTATCGCACCGGGAACGCCCAATGCGTTCGGATTGATCGGAGCAGAAGCCAACGCGATCGCGCCGGGCAAGCGTCCGTTGTCCAGCATGAGTCCAACAATCATCCTCGATGCTGAAGGGAATCCGCGATTAACCTGTGGCGCTGCCGGTGGCCCGCGAATCATCAATGCGACGCTGCAATGCATTCTGCGGGTGCTCGATTCCGGCATGACAATTGACGAAGCACTCGCTGCACCACGAGTCCATCATCAGTGGAGCCCTGATCGGTTGCTGATGGAGCCGACTTGGCCGCAAGAGATTGTCGATCAAGTCGCTGGTCGTGGCCACGCCATTGCACCGCGCGGCAACGTCGCCGTGGCACAAGCGATCGAGCGAACCGAAGGCGGAAAGCTGACCGCCGCCACCGACCCCCGCGTCTCCGGTTCGGCAAGCGGGATCTGAACTCGGCAGCGCAACGCGGTCTGCGACGCTCGAACCAGCGATCGGTTGTCCCTTGGACAATTCACCGGGTAACCCTTACGCTTGGACGATCTTCAAAACTAAGACAACTTCTTTCACCCGTTCGTGAGCCTGTTGATGCGATTTGGTGTGCTCGGTACCGGGCGAATCACCCGACGATTGGTTGCTGATCTGCAATCGACCCCTGGTGCGAGCGTTACCGTACTTGCCAGCCGAGATGCCGCACGTGCCGCTTGGTGTGGCGGTCAATACGGCATCGCAAGAACAGTGGCTGGCTATGAAGCGGTGCTTGGCGATCCCGAAGTTGATGCGGTCTACGTCGCCTTGCCACCGTCGCTGCACGCGGATTGGGCGATCCGAGCTGCTGCCGCCGGAAAGCACGTGTTGTGCGAAAAACCATTGGCTTTGGATCACGCTCAAGCCCTATCGATCGCATCGGCGTGCGAAGCCGGCGGTGTGCGTTGGCTCGACGCGACCGCTTGGCTGCATCACCAGCGGACTGACGCGATGCTCGGATTTCTGCGGTCGGGTGAATTGGGAAAGTTGCGACACATCAGCGCCGCGATGTCGTTTTACAATCCGTTTCAAGCTGGCGATCATCGGCTCGATGCATCGTTGGGTGGCGGTTGTTTGTTGGATATCGGTTGGTACACGGCCGGCTGCGCGATTTTGGCAGGCGGCGTGCCTCGTCGGGTTTTTGGCGAAACGCGAGTCGAAAACGGCGTTGTGATGCGTTCGATGGCGATGATTTGGTTTGACGACGACGTCACCGCAACGATCCACTGCAGTTTCGATGCGGCGACGCGAAAATGGTGTGAATGGGCCGGCGAGCAGGCATCGGTGATTTGCGACGATTTTTCGCGACCATGGGCTGATCGTCCGCCACGTGTTTGGGTTCACAATCGGGCCGGCGAAGTGCAATCGCATTCGTACGAGGGGTCGCAAGAAAGAAACATGATCGCCAAACTCTGTTCCGGTGACGACCTGAGCGGTTACCATAGACAAGCCCTTCGGACTCAAGCGACGCTCGATGCGATCGCCCGAAGCAGTGTTTCGGGAACCGTGGAGACAATTCAATGCGAATGATCCTTGCGACGATTCAGCCGACGAAGTTGGCAACGGTGCGAACGGCCTTAGCCCAGATTGGTGTCGAATCCTTGACGGTCTGCGATGCCCAGGGATACGCTCGCCAACGTGGGCAAACCGCACGATTTCGCGGCAACGAATACCGCGTTGACCTGTTGCGGAAACTGACGCTCGAAATCGGTGTCGAAGAAGACCAATTGGAAAAAGTGATCGAGACGATTCGTTCGGCGGCGCGAACGGGCCGCGAAGGCCAAATCGGCGACGGAAAAATCTTCGTGATGCCGATGTCGATGACCTGCGACATCGGTTCCGCGGTCGCCGCAGAACCCGAAGGTTCGCTCACCTGATACCCAAATTGCCAAGACATATGAACGAACCTGCTAGCGAAGCCACAACGATGTCGACCGCCGCCAAGGCCGTTTGGTTTTTTTCAGGCGATTTATTGTTTGCCAGTCGAGTCGAATCGGCAGCGGTGCGCTCGGGCATCACGTTTTCGCTGATGGGCAAATGGCCAGAAACTTGGTCGACACCGCCCGGATGGATCATCGTTGACCTGGCCACACGATTCGGTGCTTCGAGCGATGTCATTGCAAAAACGATTGAATTGTTCCCTGACGCACAATCGATTGCATTTGGTCCGCATGTTCAACCGGCCCGGCTTTCAAAGGCACGCCAAGACGGTTTTGGTGCCGTTTTGACTCGCGGACAATTCGATTCCGCGTTGCCGTCGCTGTTCGAGCCGTAACGCGCCCGGCGTCGGTGGGCCAAACGCTGTGACACGCGTTTGCCTATCCGAACAATTCAGTGACCGCCTTGCCTTTGGCGTCTTGGGTTACATAAAACGGGCGGCCTTCGATATCGAAACCGGTCGCGGGGCTGATTCCCATCGCTGTCATGATCGTCGCGTGCAAATCGGAAATGGAGACCGGATTTTCGACCGCGATCAATGGTCGCTGATCAGCCGTTTTGCCATATACAAAACCGCGTTTCATCCCTCCGCCAAACATCACCACACTCGATCCGCCGGTGAAATGGCGATGCAGCCCATAATGCTTCATCTCCTTCATCTCATCAACCTTCTCGGTCGCTTGGTCACTTGCCGTCGATCCTGGCACACCTTCAATCATCGCATCGCGACTGAACTCCGACGCGATCACCACTAAGGTTCGATCCAAAAGACCTCGCTGTTCCAAATCCAATATCAACCGAGCGATCGGTTGATCGATTTCGGTGTGCATCCTTGCAACCGTCTCGTGCCCATTGGCGTGCGTGTCCCAATGCAAAAAGGGAACGTACTCCGTCGTCACTTCGACAAACCGCGCTCCTGATTCGACCAAGCGTCTTGCCAGCAGGCACCCGCGGCCGAAATGGCTAATGTCATAAGCTTTGCGACTTTCTTCGGGTTCCAAGCTGATGTCAAACGCTTCGCGATCTTTCGAACTCAATAATCGATAAGCATTATCCAGCGAACGCAGCATCGACTCCTGCTGATAATCGCTCATCCATTTTCGATTCGGGTTTTGATCGACCAAGCGTCGCAGCAACTTATCACGATTGACGAACCGATCGCTGGTCATGCCGCCCGGCGGACGCACCGATTGAGCCGCATCGGCGGGGAACGGCAAGTTCATCGGCCCGAACTCGCTGCCGAAAAAACCGGCGGTCGTGAACGCTTTCAACTCTTCGCTTTCGCCTACGCCTTCCAAACGCTGGCCGATATTGACAAACGCGGGCATTACCGGATTGCGTGGTCCTAAGACTTTCGCCATCCACGAACCGATGTGGGGGCAGGCGACGGTTTGTGGCGGCACATAGCCGGTGTGCCAGTGGTATTGGTGACGCGAATGCAGAATGCTGCCCAAGTCTGCTTGAACGGCCGATCGGATCAGGGTTGCGCGGTCCATGACCGAAGCGATATTTTCAAGTCCTTTGCAAATCTGTAAACCGCTGACCGACGTATCGATCGCCGGAAACGTGCTTAACATATCCGCGACCGGCAATCCGACTCGGAACGGTTCGTAATGTTTCGGGTCAAACGTGTCGGGGGCCGCCATGCCGCCGCCCATCCATATAAGAATGCACGCGTCAGCCGTTGCTGGCGGGTGAATGACCTTCAACGATTCGTTCGCCACAAGTTCGCGTGGTGCTGCCGTCCCCAGGGCCGCCAGCGAAGCGGCCGATAGTCGCTTCAGAAAATCGCGACGGATGATGTTAGGAGGTTCGGCGGGATCGATGTGAAAAGTCATGCTTGACGGATGGTGGGTTAAGTTTGTGCGTTTGTTTTGAAAGCTGCACCGCGCCCCACTATTCTAGACGATAAAGTCGACCGCGACAAAGCGATCCTTGAGCGACGATCCGACCGCGGTAGTTGATGCACGCCGCGAAAATGCCGATCGGCAGACAGCTTTCACGCATCCCGCCCCATCCCGTAGAACGGTTGGCGGGTTACAATCGTATCCAAGAACAAATCTGCTTTGAATAATCCGTCTGCTCCAGCTGCAAAACGTTTGAATGACGACCAACGATCCCGCTGACCTGTCGATCGCTGACCTGCAACGTCACATTCGCCAGATGTATTACGAAAAGGATGTCGTTCGTGGGGTGGACGGCACCTTCATGTGGCTGATGGAAG
>DNWZ01000025.1 GCA_003506095.1 Planctomycetaceae bacterium
GGGTTCGACAGCCGGCCATCGAAAATTCGGCTCGTTCACGGTGAAGACGAAGCCAAAACGGCGCTGGCAGGTGAGCTTGCCATACGCGGTTACGACGTCGATTGAGTGATTTTCAGAACCTATCCCAATAGGTGTCTGGTACAATGTCTGTAGCGGACAGCCGCGCCCGCCACTGCCCACCCCTCCTTCACTTCTCTGCCTTTCATGTCATACCTGACCAAGCTCTGCTACGTTTGTTCCTCAGTACTGCTGATGATGGCAATGCCCGTCTGCGTGCAAACCGCCATCGCCGCTGACCGGCCAAATATCATCTGGATCATGGCAGACGATCTCGGTTACGGCGAACTGGGATGTTATGGCCAAGAGGTAATCCTGACGCCGCGGATTGATGAAATGGCCAAGCAGGGACTGCGGTTCACGCAGTTCTATGCCGGCGCGACGGTCTGTGCCCCATCGCGATCGGTGCTCAATACCGGTAAGCATCATGGCCGCACCACCGTTCGTGGAAACGCTGGCCGTACCAACCCTAAAGCTCAATCGCTTTCGCCCGATGACGTCACGGTTGCCAGCATGTTGAAAACGGTCGGCTATAAGACGGCACTGATCGGCAAATGGGGGCTAGGCGATGTCGGCGAAGCGGAAATGGGTTTGCCCAACCGACACGGTTTCGATCACTTTTTTGGTTACCTTAACCAACATCGCGCCCACAACCATTTCACCGAATACCTTTGGAAGAATGACCAAAAGCTCAGCCTACCTAACGAGGTGACTCCGGTCGGTGAGTTTGGTGGCGGTTACTCAGATTATGGAAACTTCTTCTCAGACGATCTGTTCGCCGATGATGCCCTGAAGTTTGTCGCTAACAGCCAAGCCCAACCGTTTTTCCTCTACTGGAGCATGGTGGTTCCGCACGCCAATAACGAGCGAAACCGAGCGATCAAAGACGGTGCTCACTCGCCCGATTACGGCCCCTATGCCCTGCGTGATTGGCCGCCCCAAGATAAGGGGCAAGCGGCAATGGTCACTCGACTTGACTCGTATGTTGGTCGAATGTTGGACCAATTAAAGCTGTTGGGGCTCGACAAAAATACGCTTGTGATTTTTACCAGCGACAACGGACCTCATAACGAATCCAACCACAATCTCGATCGCTTTAAACCCAGCGGGCCGTTTACAGGTATCAAACGCAGCCTGACCGAGGGAGGGATCCGTGTCCCATCGATCGCTTGGTGGCCAGGGACGATTGCGTCAGGAACGGTCTCGGATCACGCGGCGTACTTCGGCGACCTGATGGCGACCGCCGCAGAGTTGTCGTCCGCCAAACCACCTGCGGACATCGACTCGATCAGCTTCGTGCCGACTCTTCAAGGGAATACGCAAGAACAAAAACGACACGAGTTTATCTACTGGGAGTTTCACGAAGGCGGTTTCAAACAAGCCGCTTTGTATCAAGGACGCTGGAAGGGGCATCGTCGCGGAAGCCCTGATGCGCCGATACAACTCTACGACCTGACCGCCGATCCGGCGGAAAAGAATGACGTCGCAAGTGATCACCCCGAAGTGGCAAAAGCGATTTCCGATTACCTTCGGACCGCAAGAAGCGAAAATCCGAACTGGGAACCGAAGTGGGGGAACCCCAAAAAATAAGGCTCTTCCCAGTCACCTCGTTCAACCGCTTGGAAGCCTTCTCGCAATTTGAGATTGGTTTTGTCGCCGCGATACAAAAAAATCAAACCGAAAAAACTTGTAATTGACATGACAGTTTCTAACACCACAAACGCGGTGGCTCGTCGCTGGTTTCTCCGTCAATGTGGAGTCGGATTGGGCGGCGTCGCGTTGGCTTGGATGCTCGATGGCGAACGCGCGCTAAGCAACGATTCGGGCGATCCGCTTGCACCGAAACCATCTCACTTCCCTGCCAAAATCAAGAATGTGATCTTCTTATTTATGGCCGGTGCTCCCAGCCAGTATGAAACGTTCGACAACAAACCCGAGCTGGCAAAGTTTGATGGGACATTGCCACCACCGGAACTGCTAAAAGGCTATCGCGCGGCCTTCATTGATCCCAACAGCAAACTATTGGGGCCCAAGTTTAAGTTTGCCAGGCATGGACAGTCGGGTGCAGAGATCAGCGAAATCTTACCTTACACGGCAAAGATCGCCGATCAATTGACCTTCATAAAGTCGATGCATACCGATGCGTTTAATCATGCACCGGCGCAATTGATGATGAACACCGGCAGCCAATTGTTTGGCAAGCCGAGCATGGGAGCGTGGACTCTGTATGGGCTGGGCAATGAATCTCGCGATCTGCCCGGTTTTGTGGTCTTCAGCAGTGGGGCGAAAGGCCCCAGCGGTGGCAATTCTTGCTGGGGCAGCGGTTTTTTACCGACCATGTTTCAAGGGGTGCAGTTTCGCAATGGGGGCGACCCGGTACTGTACCTTTCAAGCCCCGAAGGCATTGACCAGACGACCCAGCGACAATCTTTAAACGCGATCAATCGGCTGAATCAACTGCAGCTCGATGCTGTTGGCGATCCGGAAATTGCTACGCGAATCAATGCGTTTGAAATGGCGTTTCGCATGCAGTCAACGGCCCCCGAAGTGATGGACCTGAACCTAGAATCACAGCAAACACTCGACGCTTATGGTGCCAAGCCTGGGGAAGGTTCGTTTGCAAACAATTGCCTGTTGGCCCGCCGATTGGTCGAACGTGGCGTCCGATTCATTCAACTTTACCATGAAGCTTGGGATCAACACGGTAATCTGGTTAAAGGGATCACCAAGAATTGTGTCGACACCGATCAAGCCTGCGCAGCACTGGTCGAAGATCTCCGCGTTCGCGGTTTGTTGGATGAAACATTGGTCATTTGGGGCGGTGAGTTTGGTCGCACACCGATGACTCAGGGCTCCGGCGGTGACGGTCGAGACCATCATCCCAATGCTTTCACGATTTGGATGGCGGGCGGTGGGCTCAAGCCAGGCATCACTTATGGCGACAGCGATGAACTCGGTTTCAATGTCGCTCGTGATCCGGTTCACGTTCGCGACCTGCATGCAACCATCTTGCAATTATTGGGGTTAGATCACACGCGACTGACGGTGCGTGTTCAGGGCTTAGATCAACGCTTAACAGGCGTTGAACCAGCGCGTGTTGTGCAAGAGATTTTGCATTGAACCGATCTGGCACATGCATTGATCAAAATACAGGCGATTATTTTCTTACTATGAATTACTCAAAACGACACCACTGCGGCCAATTTCAAACTCCACCGCTGTCTCGGCGCGATATGTTAAATCGCTGTGCCAGCGGATTCGGCGCGGTCGCCCTTGCGGCATTGGCAAACGATCGGGCGTACGCGGATCCGGCGACGAAAGCGGCGGAGCAATTAGGTCAAGCCAACCACGGTGTGCATCATAAGCCCACGGCAAAGAATGTGATCTTTTTGTATATGGACGGCGGCCCGTCGCAGGTCGACACGTTCGATCCCAAGCCGATGTTGGACAAATACAACGGCAAGGATCCAGGCGGTTTTTTTAAGGTCGAGGCGACACAGTTCAACAATAACGGGAAGGTTTTGGCCAGCCCGTGGAAGTTCAATCAATACGGTGAATCGGGCTTACCAGTCAGCGATCTGTTTCCACACATTGCCAGCTCAGCAGATGATTTGGCAGTGATTCGATCGATGGTTTCGGAGTTTCCCGAGCACACGTTTGCCAACTATTTTTTGCATACCGGCAGCGGTCTGCAGGGGCGGCCGAGCATGGGAGCGTGGGTGAACTATGGACTTGGCAGCGAGTCGCAGGAGTTGCCAGGTTTTGTAGTCGTCAATGGTGGTTTGATTCCACCGGGCGGATTGGATTGTTTCGGTAGCGGATTCTTGCCCGCAAGCTTTCAAGGTTCCGTTTTCAAGCCGTCGGGTTCAGCCGTTGCAAACATCAGTCCCACCGAATCAACGCTCCAGCGGCAAGCATCGAAACTGGAACTGATGAGAAAACTGGACGCCGTCGCTCTGGCACAATACGGCCGTCATGACAGTCTTGAATCGGCGATCTTGAATTATGAACTAGCCTATCAAATGCAAATGGCGGTTCCCGACTTGATGGCTCTTGATCAAGAAACGCAAGCGACCCATTCGATGTACGGCACAGACGCCGAGTATGGCCCCACAAAAACCTACGCATCGCAATGCTTGATCGCTCGGCGTTTGATCGAGCGGGGCGTACGATTTGTTGAATTGACCTGCCCCAGTGCCGGCCACGACCGCTGGGATCAACACGCTAATTTGAAGAAAGGTCACGAGGACAATGCTCGCGCGGTTGACCAACCGATTGGTGCGTTGCTGAAGGATTTGAAGCAACGTGGCTTGTTAGACGAGACGCTGGTCGTTTGGGCCGGCGAGTTCGGACGGACACCGTTTGCCCAAGGCGCCGACGGACGCGATCACAATCCATTCGGGTTCACGGTTTGGATGGCTGGAGGTGGTGTCAAGCCGGGCACGGTTTATGGTGCGACGGACGAGTGGGGTTATAAGGCGATCGAAAATCGCACCGAAATCCACGACCTTCATGCGACGATGTTGCACTTACTGGGCGTCGATCACACGCGATCAACGTTTCGGTTTGGCGGCCGCGACATGCGATTGACCGATGTCAAAGGGCATGTCATTGACGGCATTCTGCGGTCGTCGTAGCGCTGATAGTGAACCGGTGCGTGTCGGAATTAAGCCCGGGATTCCTAGAACCGCACAACAACGACTACTGGCAAGTGGTCGCTCGCGAACCGCCCATCGGCTGTTTTCGGATCCGCAGTCAGGTGCGAAATCACTTTGGGCACATCAGGGCGAACAAGGAGGTAATCGATGCGGGTTTGTGGATCGATTTGTTTGAATCCGTTCCAGGTGCCGGTCGGTCCTTGCGGTTTCGCTTCGCTGCGGGTGATCGAGTCGACCAAGCGGACCGCCTTGTCCGCATCGTTATCTGCGGCCGTTGCAGTTAAGGCTGCGATCGGCTCGGAATCGGGTCGGCAATTTAAATCGCCCATCACAATCACCGGCAAATCAGGAGAGATTTCGGTAATTTTTTCGCGCAACAATTTGGCGGAATTCAGCCGGGCGAGGCCGCTTTGGTGATCAAAATGGGTGTTGAAGACGGCAAATGTGGTACCTGCGGCTGTGCCGTCGCTGGCAATCGGTTGCAACATGACCCACGAGCAAATCCTGGGAATACGGGCCTCCCAGGCCGGTTTGCCGACCGCAGTCGGGTCTGGGCCAAGCCAAAATGTGCCTGACCGGCCAGCTTTGAATCGATCCTTTCGCCAAAAAATCGGCGAGAACTCACCGGCGTCGCGAGCGTCGTCTCGTCCCACGCCATACCAGTCAAATGCTGGCAAGCGTTGCACCAAACCATCAATTTGGACGCGTGTCGCTTCCTGCAACCCGATCACATCGCCGGTTTTGATCAGGTCGGCGACACTATCGACTCGGTGATCCCAGTGATCTGGGCCGTCGCCTCGATTGAGATAACGGATGTTGTAGGTAATCATCCGGACGTCGGCCGAAACATCGGCCGATGCCAGCTCACTGGCTTGTTCGGCCGACCAAAGCACCCGATGACCCGGCAAAAGCGCTGACACGATTATCCACAATACGGCCAGCATGTACCGCGATTGCCCAACCAATCCCCGCACAGCTCTAGGCAATNNTAGGCAATCCCCGCACAGCTCTAGGGAACACGCGACAATCAGGCGACAGTTGTGAATATGAACAAAGGGTCATTTGAAATACCAAGGGGAGGGTTGCGACCAGCGGGCCGATTTCCAGCGTTGTTTTTACACCGGATCGGTAACGGTACCATGTCCATGAAGTGAATCGAGTGAGGATTGGGTAAAAAATAGCGATTGTGATGCCCAAAGGATCACGAATAGGAGCTTTGGAGTTCGATCAATTAACGAAAAGGATCCTGCGTTCTCTTCACCCGGACCGTTTGATCGGCCTACAATAGGGAATAACAAATCAGATCCTACAAACGAAGTCGATCATCCACTGATCATCCAATGCGATTTTTGCACATGACCATTTTGCACTCAGACATTGCTCCCAGGCCTCGACGAATCGCCACTCGCGGGCTGACCGTTTTACTCGCACTTGCCGTGGGTATGGGCGGCTGGTTAAAGCCTGCTCTGGCTTGCCCGTTTTGCAGCGCGGTATCGCAAACCATCCGGCAAGAGATTGGTGTGATGGACGCGGTTGTGCTTGCCGAAACGACGCTCGATTCGATTCGGAACGAGGAATCGGGCGAAGTCAAGATGAAGGTTGTGCGAGTGTTCAAAGGTGAAGAACACGTCGCGGCGGAAACCTTTGTCACGGTCGTTTATTTTGGCGAAGTCGAGGCCGGCAGGCGGTTCATGTTGTCGGGCGTCGATCCGCCCAATATCCAGTGGTCGGCATTGCCGCTAACCAAGGAAAGCGAGGCCTATGTATTGAAGGTGACCCAGTTGCCCGACGATGGATTGGAGCGACTAAAGTTCTTTCAGAACTATCTGCAGAGCGAAGATCCGATGCTGAGCCGCGATTCGTATGACGAGTTCGCGATCACCCCGTATCCGATCGTTCAGTCGCTCAAGCCGTTCATGAATCACGCAGAATTGGTAAAGTGGATTCGGGAACCGGAAATGCCGGCAGACCGCAAGCGTCTTTACTTGACCATGTTGGGAGTTTGCGGATCAGAATCCGATGTGCCGATGCTCGAAAAGATGTTGACCAGCACGGAACCGAGTTCACGATCGGGATTGGATGCGTTGGTTGCGTGTTATTTGATTCTGGCCGGTGAAGACGGGTTGCAGTTGGTGAACAAGCAATTCTTGGCCAACAAACAGGCCCCCTATGCCGACACTTATGCAGCGATCATGGCAATTCGCTTTCACGGCACGGAAACTGACAAGATACCGCGATCTGCGTTGGTCAAATCGTTGCATTTGGTTTTGGATCGCAAGGACTTGGCGGATTTAGTAATTCCGGATCTTTCGCGTTGGGGGGATTGGTCACAAATCGATCGTTTGGTGAACTTGTTTGTCGAAGCGGAAGAGGACAACAATTGGGTTCGGGTTCCCGTGGTCAATTACTTGCGTGCATGCCCCAATCCCGAGGCGGAGGCGGCATTGGAGAAGTTGCAGAAGATTGACCCGGACAGCGTTCGCCGCGCGAGCTCGTTTTTTCCAATCCCGATTCCGCAACCGCCGGCCCAACCCGAAACGAGTTACCGGTTGCCGAAAAAGAATGATCGCTTGGCGTCGGCACAGACCGCTGGAGCGGTTGATTTCTTGCCAGTGATTCGCGCAACGGGCCGCTATCCTGTGGCCGCATTGCCTCCTGTTTCGACGGCGAACCTTGCTAAGATGGTCGTCGTATCGCTGATGGCTTTTGCCACCATGGTGATTGCGTTGTACTTGATTCTCAGCGGCGGGACGCGTCGGCTCGTCGTCGCTGAGCAGTGAGTTTAGGCTCTGATTGATTGGGGGCTGCCCCTTTTTTATCATCGGAGACTAGTTCAGGCGAACGAGCAGAAGAAACGAACGAACGGGGTCGGGCGAGAGATCATGTCAGCAGAGATTCAGCTAGGGGCTTATAGCGAGCCGGTCGATTTTCCTTACCGAGCGATCAGTCGCGGCGCGATAGCGTCCCTGTTTATGGTCCCCCTCGCATTGCTCGGTTTAGTCCAGGCGTTCGCACCATTGCTTGCTTTTTCAGTGGTCGGCGTGGTTTTGGGGGTGATTGGCTTGCGTGCAATCAACCGCTGGCCGGATGAGTACAGCGGTCAAGCGTTGGGATTGGTCGGAGTGGTTTTGAACGCACTCTTGCTGGTCGGTGGTTCGGCAAACCATGCTTACGTTTACGCGACGGAAGTTCCCGAAGGTTACATGCGGGTTTCGTTTTTTGATTTTCAACAGCCTGAACCCTTACCCGACCTGCCGTCGGGTAAAGCGATCGAAGTTGACGGTGAGAACGTGTTTCTGAAAGGATACATTCACCCTTCGTCGGGCTCGGGTTTGCTGAGGCGATTCATTTTGGTGCCAGACCTTGGGACCTGTTGCTTCGGTGGACAGCCGCGAAGTACAGATATGATCGAAGTGACGCTGACAAAAGGTCAGACGGTCCGAGCGGGGCTGACTAAGTTGAAGTTAGCGGGGAAGTTTACAATCAATCCCTACACTCAAAAGGCTGCGGACTTTGACAATCAGATCTTTTATCAGATGCGGGTCGACCAGATTCGCTAGGGTCATGCATGCCGCGATAGGCTTGATCGCCTGTCCAAAAAAGGGGGGTGATATGGTGACGCGAACATTTGTGACTGCTTGTGCATTGGTTGCACTTTTGCTGGTTTCTTTACCAGCCACAATCGCCGTCGAACCGGCTGACCAGCGTCGTGGGTCAACGCTGCAAGCCGACACCGAGCGAAAACCTGCACCACCCCCTGCACGTCCGACTGTGAAGTCCAAAGGGGAGATATCGTTCGACGACTTGAAGTTCGACATCCTGCCCGATGCACCTTACGACGCGTCGATGTTGACGGACGAGATACGTGCCCTTGATGGTAAGGTGGTGAAACTGCGAGGTTTCATCCTGCCCAGCACTTTGTTTCGTGAGACCAACATCGCCGAGTTCGTTCTCGTTCGCGATAATCAAGAGTGCTGTTTTGGTCCGGGGGCGGCGCTTTTTGATTGTGTGGTTGTGAACTTGGTTGGTGGGACTCGCACCGATTTCACAACTCGCCCCGTGACGGTAACCGGAACGTTCAAGTTGCAGGAATACAAGTATCCCGATGATTCGGGGCACTTTGCGATCTTCAATATGCAAGGTACGTCGGTCAAGTAACGGTCGCTACGAACGCTTTTCCCCTGGCGTCTTGTTTCGCAGTCTCGCTTGCGTTGAAACCGGCGATTTGCTAGATCCACTGGGGTGAAAAGACTCGCTAGAAGCTTGCCGCTCCCATTCGCCGCTTGCAGGTTGCCAGCAAGTCAGCTAGCGGTTTGGACATTGATCGCGTGGACGCTGACTGCTGGATTGATATCCTGCAGCATTGGCTGTCGGGCGATCTCTCAATACGGCGAGAGCAAACAGAGCATTGCGGCCCGTCGATTGAGTCGCCAAGGGCTCGAAGCGATGCATGCCGGCCAATGGGATGTCGCCGAAGGTCTCTTCTCGGACGCTCTCGAGTTAACCGCTGCGGACGACCGGGCCCACTGGGGGTTGGCCGAATCGTTGTGGCAGCGTGGTGAAAGACAGATTGCGCTCAAGCACATGGAGGAAGCGGTACGCTTGAGTGCTTCGGACCCTCGTTTGATGCGGCGACTGGGAAAAATGTATCTTGATCTTGATCGAGTCGCTGATGCAGACCGACAGAGTTTGGCCGCATTGCAGGCGGATCGTCAATCGGCAGAAGTATGGGGGCTTCGTGGCGATTGTTTGGTGAAACTAGGGGACATCGAAGGGGCATTGGCGGCCTATCATCAAGCGCTCGCCTTGCAACCAGATTACTCCGATGTGCAGTTGGAACTCGCAGAACTTTATCGCCAGCAAGGTCGATATGACCGATTGTTGGCAACGATCGATCGGTTGCAAGACACGATTGGCGAAGGTGATGTCTGTCCGTCGCGTGCCCACATGCTTCGTGGCATCGCGTTGCATCAATTGCAGCGCTATGGTGATGCACAGCGGTGTTTTCAAGATGCAATCGCCAGCGATCCCAAAAACCCCGAACCGCATCTTCATCTGGCAGCGCTGTTGTTAGAACAAGGCGACGCACAATCGGCACGAGCGCCGCTGCAGCAGGCGATCACTTTGTCGCCACAATCACCTAGCGCGATCGCGTTGGCTCAACAAGTTCGAAGCGTTGCAGAATCTGTGGAGCGTGGTTTTGCCACTGGGATGGAGGGGAAAAACGAGCATCCCCAAGGAATCATCGGGCGGACGGGCACGGCTGAACTCGCACCTCAAAACGCACCGTCAACAAAAGTCAGTGAGCGTGCCGGTGGATTCAAGCAGCGGTAACTATCGCCCACCACTGGGTGTTGGTTGAAAAGCAATCTGGCCGCTTTTCAAGCGGGAGCCTAAAACTTCCAACGATACTCGATACGAGTTCCATAAAGATTTTCATCTCCGCGCTGCCATCCATACATGCCATCAAGCCGAATAATGGTGTTATGTGTCATGGCCCACTGATACCTGGCACCTAATCCGTATTGTTCAGCGTTAATAAATGAACGACTGCCGTGGGGTGAAACGTAAGCGGCTTCGAGAACAATTTGTCGATCGAAGTTTGTGCCGATTAGGTCGATCCCCACCGCGCCGCCATAAGTATCCGCAGCGGTGTCGTCCAGGATCGGGTGGTTGTTCAGACCGTCAGGCTCAAAATTAAGCCCAGACGATCTCAAGACGCCACCAGAAACGCCAGCCCGAGCGACCGATTGTGGGCGGTCCCAGCCGGCGAACGCGTTCCAATAGGGAATCACATTCATCGGCCTTGACGTAACCCAACTGTTTTCAACTAACAGCAGCGCACCATCAGCAGTGCGTTGGTTTTTATCCAAGTCTTGGCCGGAATTCGTAATCACACGAACACTATTGCTGATCCGATCAAAGTATCGCCGTGTGAAACTGAAAGTCGCGTTATGATAACTGCGACCAAGATCTTTGCGATCATTCAAGTAGGCGTAACCGGTTTCGATATACCCACCGTAAGCATCAATAAACCAGGCGGTGCCGAAAGCCTGAGCGGCGTTCTCGTCGGCTCCAAACGCAGGGCTGTTGAGTTGGTCAAAGACGGCGAAGAAAGTTGCATCGAAGTTTGACCAATTGAGCAATCTTGAGTTCCGGGCTGGAATCGCAAACGCGAATCCGGTCACCGCATCTTCCATCCAGATGCCGTTTTGGAACAACAGCGGTACAAGTCCGATTGTGACCGGTATTTCCGCTGGCGACGATCCGCCGTTTAATCCGCCAGCAATCGCGCCTAAGTCGCCCTCGAAATAACCCGTCACAGGCTCCAGGTTGAAAAATTCGTTATACTCCAAACGTCCGTCAACTAAAGCGACATTGTTATTGTTTGCTGCCTTATTTAAAGGCCCCACAAACATGTGAAACCGTTCGGTCGACGTGAGTCGATAATCCACGTCCAGATTCAAGCGGTTTGCCCAATTGTCGATTCGTCCAAAGCGATTTCGTCCCGATGCAATGCCGGTTCGATAATCACCATAGACATACAATTGTTGATGAATTAGGTTCGTTTTTCCGAGCCACGTTTCGCTCGGTGGACGAATCCCGCTGCCGTAAAAATCACGACCGAGTTCTAAAAGTGGCCGTTGGACTGGAACCGGATTCTTATCATCATAAACACGTTGCTCCTCGCAAAGGTCGTGCTCCCACTGGGCCATCGGCATCGGAGTGGGTGAAAAGTCTAAATGCCACGGGGTTGAAAATGGCTCGCAATTTGATTGCCCAGCAACTTCCATTTGTTCAAACCCGACCAGCAGGCCGTGGGGGCCGGTTTTGACCGGTTCATGGCTGGTATTGGATGCATGGGATCGTTGTGAAGACGAGCTCAGCGGGCTGGCGTAAGATGCGGTTTTCGTGGGCTGCGTGGAGCCTTGGTTTTCGGCGGGGAAAGTTGGGAATTGAATCGGTTTGCGAGCGTCAAGTAAGTGTTGATCGGACTCGTTCAGACCAGAAAACATTCGATGCGTTGGCTGTGTATTGTCAGTGGGTTGCCACGTTTGGCTTACAACCTGCGATTTCTCGACCGAGGATTGATAGATGCTTTTCGACGGTGTGTGGTTCTCACTAGCCCAAGCGGTTGAGTTGCCTGTGGCGAGCAATGCCACCAAAATCGACCGACAATGACGCCGCGATCGCGATCGTTTGGATGGTTTTGTCGGGGCGATTGAGATGGGCATGATAGGCGGTCGTACGGGGCAAATTGTATGGGATGAAATTTACGAACAGAAACATCTGGAGCTATTTCTCATAAACCCTAAAAGTCTTGGAGCTCATCGCAAAGTCGATGATGTTTTCGTTCAATCGTCGAATCATTTCTGGCGACGCTTTGACCAACCTCATAAAGTAAGGAGGTTCGGGACGGCTCCTCATTCGTACGCTCAATCGATACTCGCCCGGTTGAGTGATCAATTCACCTGGCACGACGAACCGAGCCATGCGATGGTCCAATGGGCCGATCGAGTGGGCTTCCATGCGAATTAAAGGCGGATGGTTTAATACGCTTACCGGAACAGCACCAGGTCGCAGGAAAGGGTTTTGGTCGACACTGAAGTTAACTGGCACCGGAGCTTCGCGATCGGTTCCACGAACATTGTTCACAAGGAACTTTGTTTGCAGATTGAACAGTTGTGAATCTCTTGGGAGACGATGTTCGGCAACTTCAACGGAGTTTAAGTCTGCCAAATCGCCGTTGCTATCCAGGTATCCCGTCTCCCAAATCCGCCGACCATCGGGGCCGACCAAAACGGCGTTTAACCACATTTGAGGCTGCGCGCCGAGTGAGCCGGTTGGCAGGTTGTGGCCATCGCTAATATTGCTGACCTTGTAAGTGAATTTTAGCGATCTCAGCACACGCGGTGGTTTGACATCCATGAAGGGCCCTTCGACCGTACCGCCGGCGGACAATGTTAGCGCCGCGATCGCTCTCTTCTCTTGCAGCTTCGCTAGGTTGGCATCAATGACTTTGCGGCCATCGATACGATCGTCTTTCGTATCCCAAGGTTTGGGGAACTTCATTTCCGGTGTAACGGTTCGTTCAAACTCAGGTGTGCCCCATCCATTGCGATACTCGAACGCCAGCCATTGCCTTGGTGTGTACCGATTGGCATCTTTATTATGAGGAAATAATCCCGGATGCGCCATCGAATACCCTGGCCCCCAGAACGAATGATTCCCGTGGCGTCGTGGTTGACCAAACGGCTTGTCATTAATGATGGCGCAATAATCGTGTTCATATCCATCCGCCTTTCCGGGAACAGCTCCCATATGACAATCTTGGCAGGTGACGCCTCTTGCATGTGCTGGTCCGGCACGAAACTGTGCGTGAACGATTTCTAGCCAAATGCCGGGATGAACAGCAACCTGGTGACAGGTTGCACAGAAGTCACTTTTGGTCAGTTGTTCAAAGAATCCGCCATGGGTATGAAGCGGTTGCCCCGGACCTTTCTGATCCGGTGAAAGTTTCAATTTTAACTCGGTGGCGCGGCTTGCCGCCGAATGAACCCCTTGACCGTCGGACGTTCCATACATTGGGGCGTATTCATTGCCCGGTTCGATGCGTCGGTCGCCATGCGTTAACCAATACGATTCATTGACACGATGGCATGCGACACATGTGATCCCTTCGCGAATCACTTGCGGAGCGTCGAGAATGGTGGTGTGAGGCGGAACCTCTAATTGCGTCGCGACCGGGGCATGACATCGGAAGCAGAATGACCCGACGGTGCCGCGCGTCAGGTCCTGCATCGCCTGTTCGAAACGCTGGAACATCGGTGAAATGGTTGAATACGCATGGCTGCTGAAACGCCACTCGTCATAGTGCTTAGGATGGCACTTCGCACAGGACAAGGCAGACGGATATTGAGACTGCAAAAAAAGCTCTGCATGGGGATCGACAATTCCTGGCTCCGGCTTGGTTTGCCCGTCGCCCGGTCCGCCGCCGGGAGGCAGCTTCGGCTTTTTCGTCGACGGCGGGCCAATCTGTTCTAGACCGCCAAGCGGGTCGTCAGCAGAAGTGCTCGGGTTGAGAAGGCTGGTGCCGCTGCCAAGCAGATCATTGTTGCCGTTGGATGAGGCGTTTCCGGTCGCCTGGGGCCCTAGCAGATTCCATGCATCGGGTGTCGACGGCTGTTTTTGATTTTGATTTTGAGCATTTGTTTTATTCGGCGGCGGCAATAACGACTCACTGCCGTGCGAACGATTCGGTTGGGTATTGGAGTTTTCCTTATTGAGCAGTTGCGAGTTCTTTGAAGCATCCTGTTCAAGTTGGTCAAGCTCGTCAAGTTCGTCCAAGCGAGCCCCGGCCGGCCGCGAACGCAACTGCGGATTTTTGGATGCGGCTAACCGCATTTTCGGTTCTGTTTGCCGATCCGTGGTCGCTTCGGCGAAAGTGTCAATCTCTGTAGGCAGCCAGCCACTCGTGCAACCTGGCGGCAGCATTTGCGTCGCAGCGGCTTTCTCACCCTGGCCGGTTCCCAATCGTGTCGGTTTGGCAGGCGAGCTTGTCGTATACTCTCCACCTGTCTTTTGCGTTTGATCGGCCTCAGCTCGCAATTTTGTTGCGACGCCCTGGGCAAGATTTTTTGCTGGGCCAGCGTAATCGGCTGCACGGCGCGACTGCATTTCCGGAGATGTTTGCGCTTGCACGGTGGGCGGATTCACCCCTCCGATGCTCAAAGTAAGAGCGGCCAAGGCACCTCGGGCCGAAAGTCGATTTACTGTTCTCTTTATTCCGAACATTTTGTCTCCCGCAAGCTTGTCGCGTTCGTATGTGCGCGTCGCAACTGTTGGAACACAATCGACCGGTGTGGAAGTAAAAGGCCATTGGAGCGGGTCAATGCGCAATAAGCTGCTTAATCGGGAGAGTCGTTTGTGTATTTGGGTGATTTGCGGGGTGCTGGCGCAACGCGAGCACCCTCCAGTGCGGAATCGGCATAGTTTTCGAATGCCGTGGTCGGTAACCTTTTCGCTCCCCCCTTATCGTCGCACTTGTTCAATAGCCAAAAAAACATTGAGTTTTCTTTGGCGATTTTCTCAAGGCCGCTTGCAAGGCAACTATGCATGACCCTTCGGATAATCCAGACGCTCCGTCAAAATCAGGCCCCCAGCGATTGCCGCGCACCGAGTCGCGCCGGCATTACTTTCATTTCGCTACCGGATACGTAAAGTCGGCCCACGCGACACTGGTGATCGCTGGCAAACCGCTTGAGGTCATTATTCCGGAACAAACTCAATATGGATTCACCGCGATCGGTACCGGTAAGGTCGCTGAAGGTTTGCGACTCGGGGCACGCTGGGTACTGGTATTGGACGGAAACCGTTTTGAGGTCTTCCCACAGTGGATTCATTGTGCGGCTGATGGCCGCGTTCAAATCGGATTGAGGCGGATGCAGCAGTTATCCTCCGTTTTGGAAACGGGGATTATTCACCGCCTGAGAAGCCATTTTAAGCCTGATGGCCAATGGGCCATTGTGATGGCGATTCTTGTTTTGGTTTTGTCGTCAGCGTGGTTGATGCGCCAGATTTATCAACCGCCGGAAGTACATGCACGTGGACAAGCGGTTCGCTTGGACAGTGTTTCGACACCCCATGATTGAAGACCACACCAGATCGAAACGATCCATCGGCTTATCGCATGGCGTCCCACCACCAATGGTCGACATTCACTGGGGTTGCAACCCTGTCGGCAACGTCGTCCAGCGTCGGGTAGATCTCGGTTTTGCCGGTGATTAGGTCCGCAGGGCTGAGGATCACGCCTCCGCTGGCCAAAATTATAGAGTGATGCTTGCTGCCTTCGCGAATGCTGTGCCTCACTGCGATCGACGCAACCCGTTTTGGCGAATGCAAAGATCCCGCCGAAGGATCGTCCATCAAAAGCGGACCAAGCCATTGATTCAGACTTGCGTGCGAATCGGTTCTATGAATCAGTTCTGCCACGGCGGCGGCATGATAGACCGATTGAAGTGCGGCATAGGTCGGATATTGACGAGCGATTTCGTCCAAGTTGCGGTTGAATCCGTTGACAAAGTCGACCAAACGCACGTCATCGGCGGCAGCGATCCGATCACCCGCGGCACCGGACCGTTGCGTTTCACTTTGCAACTTTATCGGTCGACCGCCAAGTTCAAAGACATGACTTTTGCTTGAAGTGCGGACCGCAATCGAATTGGAAGTAAACCACAGTCGCAACAATTGACCATCAGGCGGGCCATTGCGAATGTGGCGTTGGACCACATCAAGATAATTGTCAACGCCCTGCGGCATCGGTTCCAAACCGAGCGACAAACGCTTCATGTGCCGATCGGTTTGGACCATCAAGTGCGCAATCGGAGTATCGCCAGCGACACCAAACACTCGTACGATTTGATCGCCGAGCGCCTCTCGCAACGCTTCGTCGGCCCTCTCTTGTGCGATTTTTCCGTCACGAATCGCGGCCGATACTTCCGCAGCGACTACCAATGATTGCGGCGTCGGATCGATCGAACAGCCCAGCGGTTGCCTTGAAATCACCGCCGTCAAACACGCAGCCAGATAATCCGTGCGGATAGCAGCGGCACCGGTTTGGCTGTCTCGCATCCAGCCGTCGTGCAATTGGATCCCACCAACCTGCCCCACCAAAATTACGTCTTTTCTTTCGGGGGCGATAACGACGTACCGCACGCGGCTGATTCCGGCCAGATGACGCAATTCATCATCAATCCTTTGGCCGGATAACCGCCGCTTCGAAATTTGTTCCGCTACACCGCGCAGCGAAACGCAGCGAACCGCTGATGGCAAACGCCAAGCTTGGATGTCGCGTTTAGCGGTTGCAAAGTCAAACTGCTCGCGATGGTCTTTGGCCAGCAACACGGCAATGTTTTCAAGCAAATCAACTTCCGCTGGCACCTGCGTGATGTCCGTGATTAATCCGCTGGGATCGACAACAATGCCGGCCGCATAAGGAACGATGGTGCTCGGCCCACCTTCGGTTTCCTGCCAAGTAGCGGGCTCGATCGTCGTCTGGATCAGATTGACTAACGGCCCAAAGTTAATGATCGCACCGCCACGCCCACCACCATTTTGCCCAAGGCCAGCTTCGCTGGTGTCATCATTGCTCGGCTGGCGTTTTGCTTGGATGGCCGCATCGATGTCACGAATGGCCTGAGCCAGGACACTGGGCGTTTTGACCGCAGCCAGCGCTCGCATCGCGGCGACCGGATCACCCTGACCGGCCAATTGGACCGCCTTGGAATGCAGTTGCGAATCGCGTTGACCAATCTCCGCTGCTGCAAGCGGCTCGGCACCCGCAGCCGATGATCCGCCCAGCAAACAGGCACAGGCAACAAATACGGCAAAAGCGATACGGGGCATTGCAACCTCCATTGTGAGCGACAAGGCTTTTAAACTACCAAATCGCAAACTTGGACTCTACGGAGCGATACAAAACAAACTCGATTCGCTGCGAATAAAAAGCTGGTTGTCGACCGGAGCTGGCGTGGCATCGACCGGTTCACCAAGCTGGTTTTCGGCCACCACTTCCAACTTCTCCGAATCCTTGATCACCGTGATCGCGCCGCTGCGGTCAGTCAGGTAAACATGGCCGCCAGCGGCCACGGGTGAAGCATAAGTGCTGTTGACGCCCGGTATTCGCTGAGATGAATAATGCGACTTGCCCGTCTTGGCGTCGACGCAGGTCAACAGTCCCGACTTGCCCTTGTAGAAGTAGATTCGCCCGCCAGAGAGTACCGGCGAAGCGACGTCAGGGGTGTCGCGGTCGATCGTCCAAACGACGTTTTGCGTACGCTGGATGTCGCCTTGGCCTGACGGACGAAAGGCCCCCAGAAACGCTCCGCGAAAGCCGCTGCCGATGTAGACCAACTCGTCATCAGCAATCGCCGAAGCGGCGGGACGATCGGTTTGGCCGCTACAACGCCAAAGCTCCTTGCCGGTTTCCAAATCATAAGATCGCGCATAATTTTGGCCATTCATCACAACTTGCTTGCGGTCACCGATCGAAATCACCAACGGCGTCGCCCAGCAAGTCGGTTCGTCACGCGCCGTTTTCCAAACCGTTTCACCAGTCAACTTATTGAGCGCATATAGGAATGATGGGCCTTCGTGATCCCAAGGCACGATGATTAAATCGCCCGCGAGCGTCGGTGAGCTGCCTTCGCCAAAACTGTTACGAGTCATCATTTGACCGAAGTCTTCACGCTTCCAGACCAGTTCACCATCGAGCGTGTAACAATACAAACCTTGTGAACCGAAATGGCTGTAGACATGCTTGCCGTCGGTGCAGGGTGATGCGGATGCATAGCCGTTGGTGGAGTGCGTTCCCTCCCGTGGAGCTGCCTCGACTGCGGTTCTCTGCCATTTCATTGTTCCCGCTTCACGATCGAAACAGTAGGTGTTGAAGGCGAGCTTTCCACGGGCACCGTCATTGGTCGGGACCGCGGATACTACAAAAACGCGGTCGTCCCAAACGACGGGCGAGCCCGAACCACGGCCCGGGATTGCGACCTTCCACTTGACGTTTTTTGTACCGGAAAACTCAGTTAGCGGATTCGCTCCGATCGCTGCGGTGTTGCCCGCTGGACCACGCCAATGCCCCCAGTTTTCTGCGAAGGACAAAGCGTTGCCACCAACGATCAGGCTGGCACAGAGGGCCAAGCGTTTTAACATGAGCGAACCACTCCAAAATGCGAAAAAGAACCACGTCTGCCGCAGCGTCGCGGCATGATCAACTCTACGTGAAACCGCCACGCTTGCCAATTGTTCCGCACCGAGCTTAACCGCCCGCGAACGGATCAACGATCGGCCGGCGGCGCGTCATCCTTTGGTTCTTGATCCTGAGTCGCTTTCGCCGGCGGATTTTCTTTTTGAGGTGGGTTTTCAGCGGAATTGTTGCGACTCTTTGCCTCCTCCAGTTTCTGCAAAAAACCCATCGCCTGGACGTTTTTCGGGTCGAGTTCAAGAATTCGCATCGCGATCTTTTTCGCGCCTCCCAATTGACGCAATCGAATCAGCGACTGCATCTGCAGCAACAAAAACTTATCATTATTCGCATCCACCTTGTCTAATTGTTTAGAAATCATATAAGCCGCCAGGTGGTCGCCGCCTTGATTGTGAATCGACCACATCATTTGTAACGCTTGTTGATTCGCCGGTTGAAGGGCCAGCACTTGTTGAACAGATTGTTTAGCGGAGCCCATGTCATTCAAGGCCAAGTGTGCGATCGCCTTGGTGGCCACGATCTTGTCAATCGGAACCCCCAGCCATAGCTGGTCACCGGCGAGCGATTGCTCCGCGTGTTGAATCGCTTCAGGAAAGTTTTTCTGCTTCAATGCCATAATGGCTCGAACAAAGTATTCCCATCGTTCATCACCATGGACTTCAACCAAGTCGATCTTTTCTAACCAGCGAGTCGCTTCATCCAAGTCATCCATTTCGACATAGATTCCGGCTAATGCCAACAGCGCCGCAGGAAAGTCCGGGTTCAATTCTAAAGATTTTTTATAATCCTCGAGTGCCGAGTCGAATCGGCGTGTCACTTCCTTGCATCGACCTCTGAGCCACAACGCAGTGTTGTCGTCGGGCTTGACCGCCAGGGCTTGGTCAAGCAGTGATTCGGCGAGGTCGGAGTTTCCCATGCGAAGTTCGGCACCGGCGCGAATGATTGCCAGATGTCGTTTGTCAAACTCGTTCAGATCTTTGTCCGCAGCCTCAAACGCTTTGATGATCGAGGACAGGCCAGCGGAAGGAATGTCGGCTGATTGTTCAATCGTCAACTTAAGCAATGTTTCGCGCATCGGTTGCAGCGCGATCGGATCGCTTCCGCTAGCGGCAAGTGGCTCGCAGACGAATGGCAGAAACGCGAACGGTATAGCAAGCAATCGGATTTGGAACATGATCGCTGTTTGCAAAAGTTGAATGTTCGGGCACGTTGTCGTGGATCGACGGATCGATCCGCGACGGGTGATCCTACCATTTCTTCCTGCAAATCGCTCGATGTGATTGCATTTGACAACCATTGCCGCGATACTAAAGGACCTTCCTGTAGCCCTGCCCCCTGACTCACCCACCCGCTGGAGTCTCCCCATGAAACCGCTTTATGCGATGGATCGTCGTGGTTTTTTACGTGTCGGAGGCGGCGGTGTCGCCGGCTGTTTCGTAGCCGGTTCGAACGCTGGTGCCACTCCCGAAGGCGATCTGCCAGGCCGCGGCAAAGCGAAATCGGTCCTGCTGGTCATGCTCAGCGGCGGACCGAGCCAGTTGGATACGGTCGATCCGAAACCGAACGCACCGGCGGAAGTCCGTGGCGAATTCGCGCCGATCGGTACCAAACTTCCCGGCGTCCAGTTTTGCGAACACTTGCCAAAATTGGCCAACCACGCCGATCGCTGGGCGATTTTGCGAACCCTGGCCCACCGCGAACACAACCACCTGCTAGCAACCCATGTGGCGCTGACCGGTCGCCCGACGCCGCTGCCACGAGGCGGCAGCGATTTGGATCGCGTCGAATCACGCAGCGACTTCCCTAACTTTGCCTCAGCACTCGATTTCGTCCGCCCCCGTCACGACGGCATTCCTTCGGGCGTTTCGCTGCCAAACTATTTGATCGAAGGGCCGCTGACTTGGCCGGGACAACATTCGGGCTTTCTCGGTCCCAAGCACGACCCGTGGCAAATCAACGGCGATCCCAACGCAGAAGGGTTTCGCATGCAAGCGCTCAGTATGCGAGAAGGGATGACGGCCGAACGATTGACGTCACGCCGCTTGCTGCTGGACCAGTTGAGCCGATCGCAGGGCGGGTTTTTGTCAAACGAAGCGGCTTCGCTGCGCCAACAACAGGATATCGCCTACCAAATTTTGACTTCCGGAAAAGTCGTCGAAGCGTTCGAGATCGGACGCGAATCGGACGAAGTGCGTGATCGCTATGGACGCAACAAGTTTGGCCAGTCGCTGCTGTTGTCCAAACGTCTGGTTCAAGCCGGGGTGCCGATCGTTCAAGCCACGATGGGGATCGTGCAAACTTGGGACACTCACGTTGATAACTGGGGACGGCTAAAGAACACGCTGTTGCCGCAATTGGATCAAGGCCTGGCCGCTCTGATGGATGACCTGACATCGACCGGACTGATCGACCAGACGATGGTCGTGGTGATGGGCGAGTTCGGCAGAACGCCTAAGGTTTCGACCCTGCCCGGTCAAACCGTTCCCGGTCGCGACCACTGGGCACACGCCTATTCAGGCCTGTTCGCCGGAGCCGGAATCCAAGGTGGCCAAGTGATCGGACAAACCGACGAACAGGCAGCGTATCCCGTGACTCGTTCGTTTTCTCCAGCGGACGTCTGTTCAACGTTGTTTAACGCCTTGGGCGTCGAGCACGATGTGACGATCACCGATCCGCTGCAACGTCCGCATTATTTGCTCAATGGCAACGTTATCTCACCGCTGTATACAGGACGACCCGCATGAGCCAAAACTGGCAACACGTCGCTGCGCACCCGCCTGCGCTAACACGTCGGCAATCGTTGCAGATCGGTGCGATCGGCCTTTTAGGCCTAGGAATGAATCACTTGCAAGGTTTGCGGCAAGCCCACGCGGCAGATGGTGTTCTGCCGATGGGAAAAGCCAAATCTTGTATCTTTATCTTTTTGTCAGGCGGCTTGGCCCAGCACGAAAGCTTTGACATGAAACCGCACGCACCGGACGATGTGCGTGGTGAGTTTCGGCCGATCGCGACGAAAACGCCCGGTTTGCAGATTTGCGAACACCTGCCGATGTTGGCCCAGCGCAGCGAGTCGTGGTCGCTGTGTCGTTCGTTGACGCACGGTTCAAACGAACATTCCGCTGCTCACCATATTATGTTAACCGGCCGCACCCAGTTGCCGCCGGGGTTCAGCCCAAACCAGCCCAGCCGCACCGATTATCCGTCGATCGCCGCGCTGGCAGGACACGCCACACGGCCCAAGAATAATTTACCACCTGCGGTCGTGTTGCCCGAACGTTTGATCCACACCAGCGGCCGAGTGATTCCGGGTCAAGACGCGGGCGAAATGGGGCCGAATCGCGATCCTTGGATGATCCAAGCATCGCCATTTCAAACCGCGGCTTATGGTGCCTATCCCGAGTTTAGTTTTGATCACCAACAGCGTGATAAGAAAGACGAGCGGTTGTTCCAAGCACCGCAGTTGAACTTGCCTGAAGGTTTGGGGATGAAACAGGTTCAAGGCCGATTGCAGTTATTAGAAACGCTGCGTCACCAGAGGCAGACTCTTACAAGATTTGCCGAGACCGAGCAGTTCGATCGCTTGCGACAAGATGCCATTTCGCTGTTAACCGATCCTGAAATTCATCAAACACTGGACGTTACCAATGCCGACGAGCGTGATTTAGAACGTTATGGACGCAATGCGTTCGGTTGGTCGCTGTTGATGGCCCGCCGGCTTGTTGCCTCTGGCGTTAATCTGGTTCAAGTCAATCTCGGCAACGACGAATCGTGGGATACTCACGGAAACGCATTCCCGCATCTGAAAGATAAACTGCTGCCGCCAACGGATCGAGCGGTTTCGGCGCTGTTGGACGACCTGCAAGCCAGCGGCCAACTCGATGAAACCTTAGTCGTAATGGCCAGCGAGTTCGGACGCACACCAAAGATTTCGCACTTAGAAAAGCATTATCGATTGCCAGGTCGCGATCACTGGGGCGCGTCGCAGTCGGTCTGGTTTGCCGGTGGCGGTGTCCAAGGTGGCAACGTGATCGGCGCGACCGACACGATTGGTGCCTATCCGTCACAGCAACCGGTGACGCCAGAAAACTTTGCGGCAACCATCTATCACGCACTCGGTATACCCAGCACCGCGGTTTGGCACGACGCCCAAGACCGCCCGCATCCGATTTATCACGGCACGCCGATCGTGGGGCTTTGTTAGTTATGAGATTTCAATTTGGTATGATACAGATGAGAATCGAAAGCCTGATCGCTGTCGCGATTCTGCCGTTGCTTTGGCTGCATGTTACGCCAACGGCGGCTCAGCCCTCTGCCACGTCGATCGTGCCGCGTACCTGTGCGCCCGGCGCGACCACACGCGTAGTGATCGCCGGAAAAGGTTTCACCGAACCGATTCGGATCACGACCAATCACGCCGATGCCAAGATCGAAGTCGCGGCGGTCGAAGCCGAGAAATTGACGCTCGATGTCACTTTGCCGCAAACCACAGCGCTGGGACCGATGGGCGTTTGGCTGGCATCCGCAGCCGGCCCGAGCGATCCGATCATCTTGATGGCCGACGATTTGCCGCCGATTGCCGAACAGGCCGGAAACGTTTCGATCGAATCGGCGCAGTCCGTGCCAACGTTGTCCGTTGTCGAAGGTGCGAGCAAAGGGCCGCAAGGTTCGTTCTATAAGATCGATGTGACCGACAATCAGCGAATTGTGGTCGAAGTGATGACTCAGCCGATCGAATCAAAGATGGATCCGGTCGTGCGATTGATCGATGGCGAAGGAAAAATCTTAGTATTGGCCGATGATGACGAAGTCGGGCCCGATTGTCGGTTTTCTTATCGATGTGAAAAAGCCGGCACCTATTGGATCGAAGTCCGCGATAATCGTTATACCGCCGGATTGCCCTACCAGCTTCGCATCGGCGATTTTCCGATTCTGCGACACGCGTTTCCGCCTGCGGTCGCTGCGGGTGTGAAGACTGGCGTTGCGTTCTTTGGCGAAGACGGCGAAGAGGCATTGAAACAAGAAGTCGAATTGCCGTTATCGCTCGCCAACCGAGTGACGACGGCAGCGACAAAGTTTGAAAGTGGCAAATCGTCCGCGTGGGTTCCGATTTTTGCGTCCAGATCGCCAACGTATCACGAAACGGCGCCCGTCGAAGGTGTCCAACCGTCGCCGATCGCATTTCCCGTTACGATTTCCGGACGATTGGAGCAACCCGACGAAAAGGACCGCTACCCGATCGCTGGCGTGAAGGGCTCGACCGTGCGACTTAAGGCGCGAGATCGCAGCCTCGGATCTCCGACGACATTAAAGATGCGATTGCTGGGTGATGCCGACGCTGTGGTTGCCGAATCGAAGGTGGTCGATACCGACGAATGGAGCTTTGATTTCGCGTTTCCCGAAGATCGCGTTTATCAGTTGGAAGTGACCGATTTGCTCGGTCGCGGTGGGCCTGATTTCGGTTATGCGGTGGAAGTCACTGCGGCGGGCACGTTTGCTTTGAATGTCAAACCCGACGCTGCGGTCCGCCAAAACTTCGCGGTCGAAAGTGGCCAAGGTGCGGTCGCGATCGACCTGCAGGTGCAACGGTTTGGCTATGCCGGTGAAATCGATCTGTCGTTGATCGACGCTCCGCCAGGTTTGAAAATCTTCAATCCACGGATCGCTGCGAATGTTAACGACGCGCGGATCTACGTGATGGTTGACGACCAGTGGACCGGCACGGCCCATTCGCTGGTGAAGATGCGTGGCCAGGCTAGCGGCAACGCCGACATTTATGCCGACCTAGAAAACCTCGCTTGGCAACGACTGAAAACGCCTCATGTTCCGTTCCCGATTCATTGGAAGAATGGCGGTTTAGTATTGAGCGGTGTAGCGGCCACCGATGCGTTCTTCGCCCTTGAACCCGCTGCACCGATTCGCCTGGCTCGCCCAGTACCGCGTCATGAAGCGGCTTTGAATTTGAAACGTGTTCAAGAAGCTTTTAAAGCGGCGTTGGTCGTGATGGCTGATCCGACCGCTGCGGGTTGGCCCTTGGAAATGAAGGTTGAAGGCGATGTGTATAAGGCCGCTTGGACTCGTCCGGCCGATGCAAAGATCGACGCCCCATCACAACCCACGACGTTCTCACTGTTGGCTTATGCGGAACACCAAAATCGCGGTCGTATGACGAAGATCGATCTGCCGGTGCAGTGGTTCGATCCGGCGACATTGACGATCAAACCGCCGACAAAAGATGTCGGTGGACAAGTGATGGAAGTGCCGTTGGTCGCCGGTTCCAAAGGAATCGTGACGATCGATATCGCCCGAGATGGCGACGATCCTCAACCGCTGACGCTGACATTCGCCGGCGCTGCCGAACTTGGAATCACCGTGCCCGAGTCGCTGACGATCGCCGCCGATCAAACTTCGGCGACCTTGGAATTGAGCCTAGCGGGTGACGTTGCGACTGTTTCACCGGTTCGACTGCCGTATTCGTTCAGTTCGACTTACAAAGGGCAGGCGTATCAGCAGAGCGGTCAATCGCAACCTTTGCCAATCATATCGGCGCCGAAGGCTTTTGAAGTGTTTCCGACTGATGTGTTGCTGACCAGTGCCCGCGATCGCCACCAGATCGTTGTGACGGGTTATGACGAAATCAAAACGCCACGTGACTGGACACGCGATGCGATCATCACGTCGGCCGATCCGGCGATCGCCGAAGTGCGTGGCACAGCGGTGTTCGCAAAAGCCAATGGCGAAACGAAGCTGACGATTGAAATCGGTTCGCAAAAGGTGGAAGTTCCAGTACGAGTTTCTGGTACCGATGTCAAACGGCCGATCGCTTTTGAAAACGAAGTGCTGGTCGCGTTGTCCAAGCAAGGTTGCAATTCGGGCGCGTGTCACGGTTCGCCAAGCGGCAAAGGGATGTTCCGATTGTCACTGCGAGCGTTCGATCGCAAGCTGGATGAACTGACGCTGATTCGCGAAGACTATGGCCGCCGCCTGAACCCGATCGAAGCCGAAGAGAGCCTGCTGTTGCTCAAGCCGCTGATGAAGGTCAGCCACGGTGGCGGCAAGCAGTTGAAGGTCACAGATGAGGCCTATTCGATTTTGCGAGATTGGATCGCTGAAGGCTCACCGGCCGATCCTGCCGACGCGGCCCGCTGCGTCCGCTTGGAAGTTCTGCCGGGTACGAAACGAATCTTGCGTTTAGAGGCCGGGCCACAACAGGTCGCCGCTGTGGCTCACTTTTCCGATGGCACGCAGCGCGACGTCACTCACCTAGTGGCTTATGAAAGCTCGGATATGTCGGTCGCCACGGTGGACCACGCCGGTTTGGTGACTCCGGCCAAGCGAGGCGAAACAGTGATCTTGGTGCGATTCTTAGAACATATCGAATCGGTGCCGCTGATGTTCATCCAACAGATTCCGAACTTCGTTTGGAACGCTCCACCGACGGCCAACTATGTGGATGAACTGGTGAACGACAAACTGCGTCAATTGCAGTTCGTCCCTGCGGAGACCTGTTCAGATGCGGAGTTCCTGCGGCGTGCCTATTTGGACTTGATCGGTATCTTGCCGACTGTCGAAGCGAGTCGCGAGTTTTTGGCCGATGAAAGCGCGGATAAACGCGCCAAACTGGTCGACGAATTACTGCAGCGCGATGAGTTCGCGAAGTTTTGGGCGTTGAAATGGGGCGACTTGTTGAAGATGACCGGCAAGGTTGTCGGCGACGATGGCGTTTATAAGTATCACCGCTGGGTTGAAGAGGCGTTTCGCACGAACATGCCTTACGACCAGTTCGCGACCGAACTGTTGACGACCAGTGGCAGTACGTTGGCCAATCCGCCAGCGAACTTTTATCGCACGGCAACCGACATGAATGAGTGCGTCGAAAACGTATCGCAGGTTTTCTTGGGGGCGCGTTTGCAGTGTGCGAAGTGTCATAACCATCCGTTCGAACGTTGGACCCAGGACAATTATTATGGCCTGGGGGCGTTCTTTAATCGGGTGGAAAGACGCAAGACCCAGCGTCCGGGTGAGATGTTTGTCTGGACATCGGCAGCGGGCGATGTGGTCCAGCCGCGAACCGGTGAAAAGATGAAGCCTTGGTTGCCGGTACAAGGCAGCGTTGATGTTGCCGATTCAGAGGATCGTCGCGACACGTTCGCCAAGTGGTTGGTCGAACCGACGAATCCTTATTTCGCCAAGATGGAAGTCAATCGCATTTGGGCTCAATTGTTTGCTCGCGGGATCGTCGACCCGATCGATGATTTTCGTGATTCGAACCCGCCGTCCAACGAAGCGTTGCTCGACGCGCTAGCGGCCGATTTCGTGCAAGCCGGTTTTGATCGCAGACATATCTTGCGAGTCATTATGAACAGTCGCACTTATCAAGCGAGTTACCAAACAACGCCGCTGAACCAAGACGACTCACAATACTTCTCACACCAGCGTCCTCGATTGTTGGGTGCGGAGCAGTTGCTCGACGCGATCAATCATGCGACCGGGTTGGACCAGAAGTTTGGTAATCTGCCGCCGGGAACACGAGCGACGCATCTGCCAGCACCCGATATTGTTAAGATCGATTTCTTGCGTGTCTTTGGCCAGCCCGAACGGACTACGGTGTGTGCTTGTGAACGGGTTGATGATTCAAATCTGGGGATGGCGATCGAGTTGTTCAATGGGACGACCATTCATGACAAGTTACGAGACCCTAAGACGCGATTCCGCACGGCACTCGCGGCCGGGAAACCGTTGCCCGAAGTGATTCAAGAGATTTACTTGGCGGCCATGTGTCGTTATCCGACCGATGAAGAATTAAAGGCCGCGACGGAGCACTGTGAGAAACGCGAGGATGTCGCAGCGGGACTTGAAGACGTATGCTGGGCTCTGCTCAATACTGACGAATTTTTATTCCAACACTGAGCAATGATCCATCATGAAGACGATTCGCAGTTTGTTGTTCCTAACGATCGGTATCACGCTGGTGATTTCCGATAGGTCCGGCTTTTTGACCTTCGCCCATGCGGATGATTCGGTACTTTTCAGCCGCGATGTCGCGCCGATTTTGATCGAGAATTGCACATCGTGTCACAACGCGAAGAAGGCCGAAGGGAGTTATCGGATCGACACGTTTGCCGAGTTGCTGAAACCGGGCGATTCGGGTGAATTGCCGATCGCGCAGGAAGCTGGGCATGTGAGCGAGTTGCTGCGGCGTTTGATCACCGATGATGAGGGCGAACGGATGCCCGAAGGGAGCGACCCGTTACCGGCCGATCAGATCGAGATTGTAAAACGTTGGCTCGAAGCGGGCGCGAAGTTTGATGGGGCTAATCAAGATCTGGCATTAACGTTTGTCGCACCACCACCACGCCATCCTCAACCGCCAAAATCTTATAACGTGACGGTTCCGGTTACCGCGGTCGCCTTTTCGCCTGATGGCGCCGAGGTTTTGGTGGGTGGTTATCACGAGATCACCGTATGGGATGCGAATGAAGGGACTCTTGTTCGTCGCATTGAGAATGTGGGTCAGCGGACGTTCGCGATCCGGCCGAGTGCTGACGGAAAATTGATCGCCGTCGCTTGTGGTGAACCGGGACGCAGTGGCGAGGTGCGGTTGATCGATTTTGCGACGGGTGAAGTGACCGCTGTTGTTGCTCGATCGACCGATGTCGCACTGGATGTTGCGTTTCGGCCTGATGGTTCTCAGCTCGCTGTCGCAGGTGCCGATTCGCTGATCCAGATCGTCGATCTGTCGACCATGCAAACCATTAAGACGCTTGCCGGTCACGCCGATTGGGTGACCGCGATCGCGTGGAGCGGTGATGGGAAGCGTTTGGTTTCGGGCAGTCGTGATAAGTCGGCCAAGTTGTTCGAAGCTGAAACGGGCGAACTGCTGACCACTTATTCTGGCCATGGGGCGGCGGTCCGTGGTGTGATGATGTCTGCCGACGGAAAGCATGGGTTTTCGGCGGGGGCGGACAAGCAATTGCATCGCTGGGAAGCGACCGGTGGCAAGCGTGTCGCGGTTGTCGGGCTCGGCGGCGAGGGGTTTCATATCACCGGCAACGAGTCGACTCTGTTTGTTCCGTCCAGCGACAGCCGCCTGTTGCAAATCGACCTGACCAAAAACTCTGTGGATAAGGCGTTTGCTGGGCTGACCGATTGGGCGATGGCATCCGACTGGCATCGCGAAACCGGGCAAGTTGTCGCCGGCGCGTACAGCGGCGAAGTCGCGGTGTGGAGCATCGCCGACGCGGTCGCCGTCAGTCGCTGGATCGCAAAGCCGTAATGGATTTGGACCGAAGCATCCGCAAATCGTCGGCGTCGCGCGACTGGGCGGTTCATCGGGTTGAGCCGCCGAGGTGCATCGGCCAGTTCCGCTTCGGTTGGCGGAGCGAGTCAAGATCGTAAAGCTCATCTGTCACCGCAGGAGTGCGGCTTGCGAACAATGTTGCATGAATCGGCGGGGATGTTAGGCTAATCATGCCGTGGCGGTTCGGTCTGCCTAGCGCGAAACAGCGGCGGCTTTTTAGGCGGCAGGTCATGGGGCAAGTCGAAGCCGATAAATCTCTCCATCACCTTGAATCGCACCTTATGTTTTCGATTGAAATGCGTGTTCGTTACAACGAGTGCGACCCGATGGGTTTTGTGCACCACTCCAACTACTTGACGTACATGGAAATCGGTCGGACGGAGATGCTTCGCGCCAGCGGCGGTCGTTACCGAGAGATGGAAGCGGCGGGCCAGTTCGTGGTGGTGGTTCGGGCGGACGTTCGTTATCGCAAGCCAGCGCGTTACGACGATTTGTTGGTCGTGACCACCGAGGTTGCCAAGGTCACGGCGGCCAAGATCGTACATCGATACAACATTCGTCGGGACGAGACGATCCTTGTTGAAGCGGACATCACGCTCGCGGTGATCGATCGTGACGGCAGACTGCAGCGTGTTCCGGCCGACTTAGAACCTATTCGAAAACCGTGAACCGACGGCACTAGCCGCAGATCCTTCTGGTGTTTTCGGATAGGCTGTTTGTAGGCACAATATCAACTGTGAGAGAGACGAACTGATGCGTTTTGCGGCCTACCTCGAACCGTTTTCTGAACATCCCGTACTGCGGCAACGCGTGTTGGACGTGCTGGAGCAATTGCCGTTGGCGGTGCAACAGGACTTTTTAGAAGACAAACGCTTCTGTGTGACGCTTGACAACTATCAACCGGGCGCGGGGTGGTCATTTGTAATGCCGGCACCTGGCCGCATCGGTAAGGGCAGTCGTTGCGTCGTCTTGCGAGTGAAATTGAATGATGCCCCGGCGTCCTTTGCCGCCTACGTGATTGCACACGAGTTCGCCCACGCCTTCTTGCGCAATGGGGGCTGGAACGAAATCACCGACATCGAAGAGGCCGCCGACGCGTTAGCCGCCTTCTGGGGTTTTCATCGACCCTGCGTCTTGGGCAGCGAACGATGGCGATCGCAAGACGGTAGCTGGCGATAATTTCCCAGGTGTGTGTTGGGAGGCGGCTTTATCGTCGGCGTCGCGAGACTGGGCGGTTCATCGGATTGAGCCGCCGAGGTGCATCGGCCAGCTCCGCTTCGGTCGGCGGAGCGAACTCGACAGCTTCATTAACATTCCGCACCGAAACTCCTGACGTCGTTTCGTAGCCCTCGATGTTATCGCGGATCAGTTCACGATTGATCCGTTGTTCGATCGCGGTCAAGATATCGCCTTCGCCGGGAACGACAAAGGTGAACGCGATGCCGTCTCGCCCCATACGTCCGGTTCGACCAACCCGGTGAACGTAATCGTCGCAATCTTGTGGCACATCAAAGTTAACGATGTGCGAAATGGTGCTGATGTCGATTCCGCGTCCGACAACGTCCGTAGCGACCAAAATCTTTAACTTGCGATCTCGCAACTGTTGCAACACGCGATCGCGTTCCCGCTGGGCCATGTCGCCGTGCATGCAACCGGTGTTCGGAAAATCATGCGCCAATCGTCGTTGCAGTTTGTCGGTACCGCGTCGAGTGCGACAGAATACGATCGCTTGCTCGGGCTGTTCCCGCTGCAGCAACTTCACCAGCAGTTCGACTTTACGATCGACGTCGACCGTAAAGTAACGTTGCTCGATCGTGTCGACCGCCATCGCCGTTGTGCTGCAATCGACGACCAACGGTTGGTACATATAAGATTCGGCTAACCGGCGGACCGTCGGTGGCAATGTCGCTGACAGTAGCAACGTTTGCCGGTCCTTGGGGCATTTACGCAGAATGCGTTCGATTTGAGGGCGGAAACCGATATCCAGCATCCGGTCGGCTTCATCCAACACAACACACCAGACTGATCCGGTGCGCAAAGTACCACGCTGCAGGTGGTCGTGGATTCGGCCTGGGGTGCCGACAACGATCTGCACACCGTTTTGCAACTGGCGCAATTGGCCGGTCATGTTTTTACCACCGGCCAGCACCGCAATTTCGGTCGGCACGCCGTAGGCCAATCGTTCGGCTTCGCG
>DNWZ01000559.1 GCA_003506095.1 Planctomycetaceae bacterium
TGGGACGCATTTTCAAAGTCGCCAACACGTTGGTTAAAGACATCGACGCGGTTGTGGTGTTGGGGATCGGCGGCTCGTACATGGGCGCACGGGCGATGATGGACGCCTGTTGCAATCCGTACCACAACGAATTGCGCCGAGCAGGCCGAGGCAGCAAGCCGCGGATGTATTTCGAGGGCAACAACGTCGATAACGACGCGTCGCAAGCGTTGCTGAGCCGGTTGGCCGAAGGCGGCTACGGCGACAGCAACGCCGAACAGCGGCACGCGATTGTCGTGATCAGCAAGAGTGGTGGGACGCTGGAGACGGCCGTTGCGTTCCGCCAGTTTTTTGCCGCGCTGAAATCGTCGCTCGGTGCCGAAGCCGATCAGTGGTTGCCCAAATTGGTCATTCCGGCGACCGGCGAAGGCGGCAAACTGCACGACCTAGCGACGGCAATCGGTTGCGAAGAAATCTTCAGCGTTCCCGATGGCGTGGGCGGTCGGTTCAGCGTCCTGTCGCCGGTTGGTCTGTTGCCAGCGGCGTTCTTGGGCCTCGATTGCATGAAATTGCTCGAAGGCGCTGTTGCGATGAACAAGCACTTCGAAACCGCTCCGCCGGAATCGAACGTCGTGCTGCAGTACGTCGCGGTCAATCACCTGTTGGCCCAGCACCGCGATAAGACGACTCGTGTGATGAGCGTCTGGAGCAAGGAACTGGAAGCGGTTGGCTTGTGGTACGACCAACTGCTTGCCGAATCCAATGGCAAGGATGGCAAGGGCGTCACGCCGCTGACTACCGTCAATACGCGAGATCTTCACAGCCGCCACCAGCAACACCAGCAGGGGCTTAACGACAAAGTCTTTAATAACGTGATCGTCGAAAAGTATCGCACCGATCCGCTGGAAGTCGGCCGCAGCGAACTCAACCAAGACGGCCTGAACGACATTGCCGAAAAGGATCTGACCGACGTCATGGCCGCCGCGATCAAGGGCACCAACGATGCCTTGCACGCCGATGGCCGACCGACGACCGATATCATCTTGCCGACAATCGATACTCACGTCCTGGGCCAACTGTTTCAGATGTTGATGATCGCCACCGTGATCGAAGGCCGTTTGTTAGGGATCAATCCTTATGGACAGCCGGGCGTCGAACAGTATAAGAAAAACATGAGTAAGAATCTGGGACGGTCATAAGATGTCTGCAATCGATCAAGTCTTTGTCAAATTACGTGCTGCGGGCAAGAAAGCTTTTTTGCCGTTCGTTACCGCTGGCGATCCCGATATCGCAACCACCGAAGCGATCATTCGTGCGCTCGCCCAAGCCGGAGCGAGCATCACCGAAGTCGGCGTTCCGTACAGCGACCCGATCGCCGATGGCCCGGTGATTCAAGCTTCGTATCAACGCGCTTTGGAGAGCGGTTTTCGTTTGCCGCAATTGTTCGAATTGGGCAAAAAGTTAACCTCCGACTTGCCGATGCCCTTGGTCACCATGACCAGTTACAGCATCATCCACCGGACCGGGATGCAGCGTTATGTGGATCAAGCGAAAGCGGCCGGTTACAGCGGCGCGATTGTTCCCGACCTGTTGGTCGAGGAAGCCGAACCGCTGGCCAAAGTCTGTCGCGCCGGCGACTTCAGCCTGATTCAATTGGTCACGCCGACGACGCCGCGGGAACGTCAGGTTCGCATCGCCGAATTGTCGAGCGGATTCTTATACTTCGTATCGGTGACGGGGATTACCGGCGAACGGAGCAAGATGCCACCGGGATTGCTGGAGAATGTAGCGTGGCTGCGGGAGCAAACCGAATTGCCGATTTGCATCGGGTTTGGGATCAGCAGTGCGGAAACCGCCAAGGCGCTGGCCCCGGTCGCTGATGGTGTGATTGTCGGATCGGCGATTGTACGCCGGATCGCTCAGGCCGAGTCGTGCGACGCGGCTGTTGCGAGTGTCACCGCTTTCGCCAAAGAGATCATGGCGGCGATCGAACCTGCTTGAGCAATTACTGAGGTAACGGCGGCAAACCTGGCGGGAATGCTGGGCCTCCGGTGCCCGGGCCACCTGGTCCACCCATCATCAGCATGAGCGGGAAGAGGGCTTGTCCGAGCCCCTGTCCACAAGCCGGAAGCTTATGCCACTTGGTTTTCCGATTGCTATGCCGCCTTTTCAATCCGATTGCGTTTCAGGAACTCGATCGCCTTGTTCAATTGTGGGTCAATCATCCGACCTTGGGCGTCTTTGGAGGAGGCTGCGGGCGGTTTCAGTGGTAGCGTCTCGTTCGGTTCAGGCGAAGCCTCGATTGGCGGGGCATTATTCGTGCCTTCGCTGGCCACATCCTCCGTTTGTGACGATACGGGGTAACTTGCCCGTTGCCATTTTTGGACCAATTCACGATACATTTCATCGGTCATCGTGACAGCCATACCTTCATCTGGGCTGACACCCCATTCTTCTTCCTCGGGTGCGTTGTCGATTCGGTGGATATTCTTACCGTTTGGCCGGTAGTATCTCGCTGTGGTCAGCTTCAATGCGCTGCGGCCCGATTCCAAAGGCAACACGTTTTGCACCGTTCCTTTGCCGAATGACCGGGTTCCGATCACGGTCGCACGGCTATGGTCTTGCAGGCATGCGGCCAAAATTTCGCTCGCCGAAGCCGAATTGCCATCGATCAGGATCACGACCGGGATTTCTTTGGGGACCAGCGTTCCGGATGTTGCGTCGTACTTGGAGTCGATCTTACCGCCTCGTGTCTTGATTGTCACGATTCGGCCCGTATCGATCAGTTGATCGCATATGTTGACAGCCGAAACCAACAAGCCACCGGAGTTGCCGCGAACATCTAAAATCAACGCTTCGTAGTCGTTGCCGAGTTCTTTTAAGAAAACCTGGCGCAGTTCACCTTCTGTTTTCTCGCCAAAGCTGGTCACACGGACGTAGGCGATTTCCGGATACTTTCGCAGCCGAAAAACCCAATGGTCATCGGCGTCACGATGGTCGCCGACGACCGATTCCAGTGCGATCGATTTGCGAGTGAGTCGAATTTCTAAGTCTTGGGTCTTATCGTCCACTTCCCGCCGAACGCCAATCACAACGTCGGTGTCGACTGGTCCACGCAAACGATTGCTGACATCACGAATTTCCATCTTCGACACGTCTTCGCCACCGATCGACACGATCTGGTCGGCTGGCATTAAGCCTGCCAAAAGTGCCGGCGACCCGACCAGCGGTGTAATCACGCGAACCGGTTTTCCGGCCTCGGGCTGCTCGACCAAAATCCCGACGCCGGCAAACTCTTGCTGAATCACGTCGTTGAACGCCGAGTACATATCCGCCGGAATGAACTCGCTGTGCTGGTCCAGACTGGCCGTTAATCCCGTCATAGCGGCTTCCACCAAAGCAGCATTTTCTACCGGGTCGACGTAATAGCGATCGATCAAGTCGATCGCATCGCCGACCAGCATCGCCCGCTTTGCCCGTTTCGCCGTCATGAAGCAAACGGAGCAAATGAAGATCGCCACGATGATGATGTGGATATTGCGAGGCGGCATGCAGCTGCTCTTTTTCTGTCGGAACGTGGTGATGGAGGGAGGAGATTTTTCGAAGTACCGCCTTTAGGCGGCGATACGATCGCCATGTTCGTTGCAGTCTAAAGGCGGTACGACGAACATGGCCATTTTACCCGCTTGCGAACCACGGCGACCAGTCGAAAGAAAAACTTGCGTCGAGCCGAAGATTCCGTCACAATCGGGGTCCCCGCCGAAACGTCCTCCCTCCTCACTCCCACCCTGCCGCTGCCGTGAGCCCACGATTTCTCATCGGATTCTGCTTGCTCGTATTTTGCCAATCGGTGGTGATCGAGCCAGCACGCGCTGACGATGCGAAGGCAAAACGCGACTTTTTCGAGTCAAAAATTCGACCAGCGTTGGTGAAGCATTGTTACCAGTGCCACAGCGCCGATGCTGAATCGATCGGCGGTGGACTG
>DNWZ01000698.1 GCA_003506095.1 Planctomycetaceae bacterium
AAAAGTGTCAGTGAAGGATTCTCCGCCGCTTTTTCAGTTGTGAGTTGCGTGCTCGATTCGGATGAGGAAGTTGCCAATGCGGCAAGCGTTCCGGTCCCAGCGGCTTTGTAACCGCCGGCGGCGACTCGGCTGATCAGCAGCGTATTCAAACCGACCTTCTCAGCCAGTTTCAAACCTTCGTCAGTACCGAGCACGTTCAGCGCCGTCGCCCACGCGTCTGCGGTCATGCAGTCCTGGGCGACAACAGAAACCGACGCGAGATCGTGATTGACCGGTCGTCCGGTGCGAGGGTCGATCGTGTGTGAGTATCGAACGCCTTCGTATTCGAAGAAATTGCGATAATCGCCGCTGGTTGCGATCGATTGATCCGCGATCGGATAGGCAACCGCGACGACCTCGCCAGCGACGTCGGGCTTTTGAATTCCGACTGTCCATGACTTACCCGCTTTGTCGCCAGTAACACGAACTTCGCCACCGATTTCGACAAAGACGTTTCGAGCTCCCAACCGATTGACCAGGCCGACGATCCGGTCGACGCCGTGTCCCTTTGCAATTGCCGAGAGATCAATCGTCAAGCGTGGATTGGACTTGCGAATCGCAGGCGGATCGGTTCGAACCGAAATAGCGTCCGAACCGACGTTTTCCAGGCTGCTTGCGATCGTGGCATCATCCGGAGGTGAATTTTGGCGTTTACCGGGGCCGAAACTCCACGCATTGACCAGCGGCGCAATCGTGATTTCAAACGCACCGCCGCTGAGCTCGAAGATCTCGAGTGATTTCGCGACGACCATCACGGTTTCCGGGCTGACTTCGAACCAATCGGTTGAATCAGAGCGATTAAATCGGCTCAGTTCCGATGATTCCAAGTATGTCGACATTTGGTCGTTTACACGCCGCAGTTCCGCGTCGATCTGCTCTCGCCAATCCGCAGCTAAATCGCGGGGCGGATCAAAAATCTTGACCATGTACGATGTTCCCATCGTCGGGCCGCGTGTTTCCAGTATTACGGGATCGGCCTTGGCGATTGCCGGTCGAATCAGAACAAGGTAAACCAGAAAAAACTGGGTGATTAGCAGTGGTAAGCGGAACACAAAATCCTCAGATGCCGGAGTACAAATGACGCCATGGTAAGCCGAGAAAGATCTGGCAAACCCGACGACAATTCGCCGGGGCGACAACGTCTGCTGAAACTGTACGTTCAGTCTAGGTTCTTGTGTCAAATTGCGCCAGCCACCTTGTGGTCAGCGAAGCGATTTTAACTTTATTCACGGCTCGGATTTCCAGCGATTCCCATTCGCCACAAAACGCAACTGTGGCGCAACGATTTGAGTTATCTGGTGCCAATAGCTACGGTTCACCAATTGCTCAGTCGTGGCCGCCGCCAAAGGGTGGGCACTATTAGCGATCACCTCCGGTGGATAAGCTGGTAATCTGCGACTTTCGACAGTTTTTCAACCGTTCGTCTGGATGTGAATGGTGACATTGTCTCAGTGAGGAAGCGAAATGAAGTCTGTCAGTCTCGCGGCGACCGCGGCAACGGTTCCCCCCAATCGTTTGGCCGGCACAAAGACTTCCGATTCGTGCTTTTCAGGCGCGGCCGACACTTCGTCGATGCTTGCCAAGCATTTGTATGGGCCGGCGACGCATTTTCTGCCACTTGTCGAGCAAAGGCTTCAGACCGAATTGCAGACTCGTTACGAGTCGCTCGCTCCGATCCTTCGTCACGGCGTCCAGCTCGGTGGCAAGCGATTGCGACCTGCTCTTTTGCTGCTATCGGGCATCGCCGTTGACCCGCAAAAGGTGGGCGATGGGCACGTCACACTGGGCATTGTGCTGGAAATGGTCCACACGGCGACGCTGATTCACGACGATGTGTTGGATGAGGCCGATACGCGCCGCAGAGTTCAGACGATCAACGCGGTTTGGGGTGATCATGTCAGCATCCTCTTGGGCGATTACCTGTTTTCGCAAGCGTTCCGATTGTCGGCGACATTGGAATCGACGGAGGCGTGTCGCTGGATTGGCGAGGCGTCGCGGAAAGTGTGCGAAGGCGAACTGCGTCAGGTGCTGGCACGCGATCATGTTGAATTGGACGAGGCGAGTTACATCGAAATGATTCGCGGCAAGACGGCTGAGTTGTGCAGTGTGGCGTGTCGGCTCGGCGCGTCGCAGGCTGGTGGAACATCCGAAGTCGTGGCGAATTTGGCGGATTATGGCACTGCACTGGGCATCGCGTTTCAAATCGCAGACGACTATCTGGACCTCTGGGGCGATCGTGAAACCGTTGGCAAAACGCTTGGTACCGATCTTCAACAGGGCAAGTGGACATTGCCCATTTTGCGTCTGTTGCAAACTTGCACAGAGCATGATTCGATCCGAATTCGCTCAATTTTGGCTGGGCCGTCAGAGAGCCGTTTCGAACTTTTGATGCCGATGATCGAGGCCAGCGATGCTCGTGATTACACGCGTCAAGTCGCCGAATCTTATCGCGACCAAGCCTGCGAGTCGCTCGATTGCCTGGTCAATTCGCCGGCGAAACGGGCGTTGATCGACCTGGCCACGTTCTCAATCTCGCGAACCTTCTGATCACGATCAAACGCCCAGGTCTTCTTCCAACAGATGGCAATAGGCGTCATAGCGGCGGGCGTCGATCCTTGCGTCCGCCACCGCTTCTTTTACCGCACAATCGTCTTCATTGATGTGCAGGCAATCGGGATAGCGGCAGTGGCTGACATACGGGCGCATGTCTGGCATCAGTGCGGCGACTTCGCCTGCGGTGATATCCCACAATTGAAACTGCCGAATCCCGGGCGTATCGATCACCGCTCCGCCACCGACCAACGGAATCAGTGTCGCGTTGGTCGTCGTGTGCTTCCCTTTCTCGTTCTCTCGGCTGACCGCACCGACACGCAAACCGAGTTTCGGCTCGACCGCGTTCAACAGACTGCTTTTGCCAACACCGCTTTGACCGGCCAGGGCGGTTTGCTTGTTGATCAAAAGTGCCCGCAGGTAATCGATGTTTTGACCGGTTTCGACGCTCGTAAACAGCGTCAGGTATCCGAGTTGGGCATAAACGCCAGCGATCGGCTGCAATTCCGCCGTGTCGATCAAATCCGCCTTGTTGAAGCAAATGATCGGACGAATCGAATATTGCTGGGCCGTCAGCAGGTACCGATCGATCAACGCCGGTTTGAGCCCCGGTTGTCCACAACTGGTGACGATCAGCAGAAAATCAACGTTGGTGGCGATCACATGACGGCGGTTGCGGCTCGTTCGGCTGAGCATTCCGTAGCGTGGTTCGATCCGTTCGATCACGCCACCGCCAGAACCATCAGGACAAAAGCCGACACGATCGCCGGTGGCGACGACGTTCCGCTGTTCGGTGCTGAGCGATTTGAGTAATTGGCGAACGGTGCAGAGATACAACTGCCCATCATCGCCATAGACCTTACTGCGCAACCCGTGAACGCTGACCACCCGTCCAAAACGGACGTTGTCTTCGTGATCGGTCAGCCGAACCTGCAATCCAGACGTATCGCTCGGGTCGATATCCGAACCGATCACGGTGCGTTTGCGAGTCAGTTCGCCTTTGCCACTGACCCGTTCGCTGCGGACCGCGTCCTCTAGTTTCTGGGAATCGTCGCCCGAGCGGAAACCGCGAGTTAAATCGCCATCTCGCACTCGGCCTTGGTGCTTTTTGCGGAAATCGGCCCGCAACTTCGTCCGTTTTTTAGCCATGGAGGCGTATCCGCAATCGGATCAAGTTTCATCTGCCGATCGGTTGACCGCAGGATCCGGCGTTGCCACATCGGTGGAAGCGGAGTTCACCTGCGGTGCAATCGTCATTTCGGCCTTGCCGGCCTTTCGCTTGGCGTTAAGCGTATGAGTCGACGGCCCGATCAGGTCAGCGATTTCAACTTCCGACAGTTCTTCTCGTTCGAGCAATCCACGCGTGATCTTTTCCAACTGGTCGCGACGTTCTCGCAGCAGGTCTTCTGCCTTTTGATCCGCTTCAAGCAAAATCCGAGCGACTTCTTCATCGATCAGCTCTTGAGTGTGTTCGCTGAACGGTCGCGACTGGTGCAGTTCACGTCCCAAAAACGGATCTTCGTCACTGGTCTTATAACTGACCGGACCAATCTTGGGGCTCATTCCCCAGTGCGTGACCATCCGTCTTGCCAAACTCGTTGCACGTTCGAGGTCGTTTTCCGCCCCGACAGTCGTCTCGTTATAAATAATCTTCTCAGCGGCGCGGCCGCCGAGCAAAACCACCAATTGATGTTCCAGCTCGCGCCGCGAAATGCTCAGCCGGTCCTCGTTCGGAACATACTGAGTCACGCCCAGGGCACGACCGCGTGGGATAATCGTTACTTTGTGAACGATATTCGCGCCATCCAAATGCCAGGCGGTCAGCGTATGACCCGCTTCGTGATAGGCTGTTTTTTCCTTTTCGCTGTCCTGCAAAACTTCCTCGCGTTTTGCACCCATTAAAATCTTGTCGCGAGCATAATCGAAGTCTGACATTTCGACGATTTTCTTGTCGTTACGTGCCGCCCAAAGAGCCGCTTCGTTGACCATGTTGCGAATGTCGGCGCCGGTCAAACCGACAGTACCAGCAGCCAATCGCCGCAAATCGACATCATCACCCAGCGGAACTTCGCGAACGTGAACTTTGAAAATCTCTTCGCGCCCCTTCATTGTCGGACGCCCGACGGTGATGTGGCGGTCGAAACGTCCAGGGCGCAGCAGCGCGGGGTCGAGCACGTCCGGGCGGTTGGTCGCGGCAACGACGATCACAGCCTGGCTGGGTGAAAAACCGTCCATCTCGCCAAGAATCTGATTCAGCGTCTGTTCGCGTTCATCGTGACCACCGCCCAGCCCGGCACCGCGTTGGCGTCCGACGGCGTCAATTTCGTCAATAAAAATGATCGCTGGCGACTGATCTTTCGCAGTCTTGAACAAGTCACGAACACGACTTGCCCCCACGCCGACGAACATTTGAATGAACTCCGAACCGTTGACCGAAAAGAACGGCACGTTTGCTTCGCCAGCAACGGCACGAGCAAGCAGTGTCTTGCCTGTCCCGGGCGGTCCGTTGAGCAGCACGCCTTTGGGGACCCTGCCGCCGAGCTTTTGAAACTTTTCAGGCGTTTTTAAATAGTCAACAATTTCTTGCAAGTCAGCCTTTACACCTTCCAAACCAGCGACGTCCTTGAACGTAATCGCTTGGTCGGACGTCTCGTAACGCTTCGCCGGGCTCTTGCTGAACCCTGAAAGAAAACCGCCGCCCATGATGTCGTTGCGGGTGCGACGCAGCGTATAAAACAAAAACAGCGGCACGCCCAACAGCAGCCCAATCATCAACGCCCAACTGATGATCTCCGCACTGTTGTCGCGTGGTGCGAACTCGAACGGAACCTTGCTCTTCTCTAACTGAGTCGCCAATTTTGTGCTGAACGCATCGTCGGTCGGGCGGACAAAGAAGAACTTTTTGTTCAGCATCTTCGGAGCGCCGTCGGCTTTCTCAGCCGCTGCGGCTCCCGGTTGCACCGGAACTTCTACCGACGTCTTGAACGTGCCCAGGACGCGTGTATCGGCGATTTCAACGCTGAGAACGTTATCCGCAGCGAGTTGCTCGTTGAAAAAGCTGGCTGTGATCTTTGATCGATCTTCGTTTCGATTGAAGAAGATCAAACCAAAGGCCAACAGCAAAACCAACGCGATCAGCCAAGAGTTTCCGCCGCGCCGCTGGGGAGTGGTCTCGTCGCTCCGCTTCTCCATCTCGTCTTACTTTCCTGCAAAAAAGTTATGCTCGGGTGCCAACACGACGCGTAACGCTCGTGTTGGAACTCCCCCATTTCCCCGGCAATCGGCGTACAAACAAGATGTACAAAGATTTGGCGTCTATCGCGTAAACCTCAGATCGATGCCGACGGTCGTATACAGAATATACGTCAGTATCTTAACGTGTTGTCAAAATAGCTTGTACAATGCTTCGTGACGAGCCACCGACGTCCAGTCTAGCTGCACTGTACTGAAATTATCGCCTGAGTTCAGCTTTCACGACGCACGTTGATCCCGTTTTTCTCATTTTGAACCACGCGGCAACGTCGCCAAAGCAATGGCTCGGTGATGTCGCTACCCGTTTTTTAGAGAATTCCGTGCGTGCGTCGAACCGATCGCAACAATCGCAGCATCGTCGCCCAGACACATTGCCGACGATCTGATGACGATGAATAGACCGTTTTTGTTCGGAAATCCGACGATTTTCCTGAACGGATCATCGTCTCGAAGAGGGAATGCGAACGTTTCATGAAAAAAATTGCGCGATTAATCATAGAACCAGCTTTTCGAATAACTTTCATGGCTCTACAATTGGGCACACAGGTTGCTAACCGAATGACTTCATTGATTCCCGTAGCGGTTTGGCTCGATTGAGCGGGCCGTCGGGGCCAAGATTTTTATGTGATCGGTCGGACATTTTTATTCGGACCAGCTTGATGGCTGGTTTTTCCCGATCGGTCGGTGATTCGATATTCGTTTCATAAGTACATTCTGTTTCCCCCCGGGCTTTCATTTTGAGGCGTAGACATCGATTGGTGTCTCCGCCTTTTTTCGTTTAACCAGCCAAGTCAACATGAAACGATTCTGCTCGCCGATTCTGACAATCGCTCTCGTCGTTGGAAGCATCTTTTCGCTTTCGTTGATTCCCGGGTTTGGGGCTGATGAAAAGGCTATCCCGGCCACCTCTGACGCGAGCAGCTCGTCGCCTGAACAGCGGCAACCGATCGTTTTGACCGCTGCGGCTGCGGAATTGCATCAATCGCTGCTTTTGATCGATGGCCACAACGATTTGCCGTGGGAAGTTCGCCAACGGGCAGCACGATCCTTCGAAAATCTTGACATTTCGAAACCGCAGCCTGACCTGCAGACCGACATTCCCCGGTTGCGTTCCGGTGGTGTTGGAGCCCAATTTTGGTCGGTCTATGTGCCTGGAACGACGCTCAAAGAAGGCAACTCGCTCGCCCAGACGCTGGAACAAATCGAAATCGTGCATCAAATGATTGCCAAGTATCCCGATACCTTCCAGTTGGCACTGACCACGGCAGACATTCGACGGATTCACGCCAGCGGAAAAATCGCTTCGCTGATCGGTGTCGAAGGCGGCCATTCCATCGAAAACTCGCTCAGCGTCCTCCAGCAGCTTTACAGACTCGGGGCACGTTACATGACGTTGACTCATAACGTCACTCTCGATTGGGCCGACGCCGCAAACGACAAACCGGTCAGTGGTGGGCTGAGTCCGTTTGGTGAAGAAGTGATTCGCGAAATGAATCGTCTCGGAATGCTGGTCGACCTTTCGCACGTGTCGCCCGAAACGATGCGGCACGCGCTGCGGATCACACTCGCACCGGTCATCTATTCGCACAGCTCCGCTCGCGGCGTTGCAGACCATCCTCGCAATGTCCCCGATGATATCCTGCCGCTGGTCGCAGCAAACGGAGGCGTGATCATGGTTAACTTTTATTCGTCATTCATCGTGCCACAGTCCGCGCGGCGTGATGTCCAGGCGAATCAATTGCGCCAACGTTTATCCGCAGACGGTATCGACGAAGAGACGATCGATGCAGAGGTGCGAAAATGGAAACGCGAGCATCCCGCGATTGCCGGCACGATCCACGACGTGCTGGACCACATCGAACATTTGGTTCGCGGGGCAGGTATCGACCACGTGGGGATCGGATCGGACTTTGACGGCGTGCCCATGGTGCCCGCCCAATTGGAAGACGTCAGCTCCTATCCGCTGCTCACGCAAGGATTGCTCGACCGAGGTTATGATGCAGCCGCGATTCGGAAAATCATGGGGGAAAATCTGATGCGGGCAATGGCGAAGGCCGAAAGCGTCACGGCAAAGTAGGTTCGCGGGAACGAATCAGCCACCGTTACCTGATCCATACCCCGAAAATCGCGATGGCTTTAGTTAACGATGGCTTTAGACCAGGTCCGACGCGATGCGGCGAAGGTCACTCATCGATTTACAGTGAACCCATCTCGGCTGGCCATCGGTATCGGTCGCTACGCTATCAAGCTCGCGCGCGTGCCGACCGCCAATGATGAAAGTGGTTTGATGCTGCTTGGCAACTTCTGCTAATTTAAAAACCTCCGCCCGCTGAGTCGTGCTGCGCAGCGGCTCGGCAATGCTCAGCCAAACCACGCTAGGCGCTTCGTCGATCACCGAATCTGCCAAAACGTCCAGCGGTGTGTTGGGGCCGAGATTGATCTCGTTGAAGCCAGCTTCGTAAAGGACCAACGATGCGATCAAAGTTGGCATCAAATACATATCACCGCTCATCGCCGCACCGATCGCTTTGGGCGCGTCTTCATCAGGCTCGGGGATCGATAATCGCAGTTGATTCAGCGCTCGGCAACAAAGGATCGTGGCCCGGTGCTCGACAAAAATGGCGCGTTTATCGTGCGGCCAACGTGCACCGATTTGATACATCGCCGATGTGATCGGTCCATCGCACAATTCGGCAATGTTCATTCCACCAGCGTACAGGCATTGCATCAAGCCGATTACCGCAGATGCGTGACCAGATTCTAAAACCTGCAACATCTGCTCGGTCGCCGATGCAAGATCGACCTTTTGAGGACCGGCTTCCAGCCCCAGCAGTTCAGGCCTTACTACCGGTGACCGGGTGTCGCGGATGTAACGAACCGCTTCGGAAACCGGGATCCGACGGTGCCCGCCTCGGGTGCGATGAATTTCCAGTTCGCCAGCGTCGGCCAAACGGCGGACTGACGAATCGCTGACCCCGAGCGCCTTGGCAAACTCGGACGTGGACAAGGTACGAACCACAAACGGTTTTCCTGACAGGTTTGGGAGATTTTTGACGCGATCGTAACG
>DNWZ01000778.1 GCA_003506095.1 Planctomycetaceae bacterium
GGCGAATTGCCCTTCGACATTCAAACCTGGCGTGACAACGGTCGCCTTGATTGGGTCGAGCATATTGAAATCGGGAGCGATGTTTCCAAAGCCGTGCCAATTGTCGTCTGCTCGCAACATCCAATCTTCTCGACTGCCGCTGCCCGAATCGACGATTTCGTCGGGCCCCCAAACTTGGAACCACCAATCGCTGCCCCATTCAGCATCGACCTTCCGCATCGCACGGCGAAAATTGAGTGCTTCGGTGATCGATTCTTCGACCAGCGCCGTTCCGCCGGGCGGTTCCATCATCGCGGCCGCTACATCGCACGAAGCGATGATTGCATATTGCGGCGACGTGGACGAGTGCATCAGATAAGCTTCGTTAAAAATATGGCGATCGAGCTTCTGTGACCCCGATTCTTGCACTAAGATTTGCGAAGCCTGGGAAATGCCCGCCAACAACTTGTGGGTGGAGTGTGTCGCAAAGACCATCGATTCGCGGCACGGTGGTCGATCACGGCCGATCGCATGCATGTTCTGATAGAAATCGTGGAACGTCGCGTGCGGCAACCATGCTTCATCAAAATGCAAGGTGTCGATATATCCATCGAGCATCTGTTTGATGGTTTCAACGTTATAGATAATTCCGTCATAAGTGCTTTGCGTGATCGTCAAGATTCGCGGCTTCCGATCCGGATGGGCCGCTTGGGCTTGCCGGGCGAACGGATTGGCGTCGATCTTCTTTTGGATATTCTCGGGGCTGAACTCGGCCAGCGGAATCGGGCCGATCAAGCCGAGGTTGTTTCGCGTGGGAGTCAAAAAGACCGGCACGGCGCCGGTCATGATGATTGAATGCAGAATCGACTTGTGGCAATTTCGGTCGACGACCACGATATCGCCTGATGCGACGGTCGAGTGCCAGACCATTTTGTTGGACGTCGATGTGCCGTTGGTCACAAAAAAGCAATGGTCCGCTTGAAAAATCCGCGCCGCGTTTCGTTCCGATGCGGCCACCGGACCGGTGTGGTCGAGCAATTGGCCGAGNNGGACTCTTCAAAAACGCGACACCGCCAGAGTGGCCGGGGCAGTGCCATGAATACGATCCGTCGCTGGCATAGTGCACCAGGGCGCGAAAGAACGGCGGAGCGAGGCTTTCGGTATACGCGCGAGCTTCCCGCAGGATGTGCCGAGCGACAAACTCAGGCGTATCCTCAAACATATGGATAAATCCGTGCAATTCCCGCAGGATATCGTTGGGAATGTGGCTGCTTGTGCGTGTTTCGCCGTATAAAAAGATCGGGATTTCCGCATTGCGGAAGCGGATCTCCTGGATAAAGTCCCTCAGTTTGGCGATCGCGGGCGAATCTTCGTCGCCGGAGACAAATTCTTCGTCGTCGATCGACAAAATGAACGCCGAAGCGCGACTTTGCTGTTGCGCAAATTGCGACAAATCGCCGTAGCTGGTCGCGCCAACCACTTCTGCCCCCTCGCCTTCGATCGCTTGGGCGAGGGCTCGGATACCGAGTCCAGACGTGTTTTCGCTGCGGAAATCTTCGTCAATGATCAGAATCGGGAAACGGAACTTCATGTCAGGTCTCTTGGGGGAAAAATTGGACTGCTGAATTCTAGGCGTTCGCAGCCCGTTTGTCGTTGCCAAGTCGCCAGAAATCGAAATCGAAATCGATTCAACGATCGAAAACTTTGCAGCCCGGGTCTTTAGACACCCCGTGGCCAGTCTGTTCGACCGGATGAGTGAACAGATATTCCCAGACCGCCTCGTACAGAAGATCGCCACGCTTGTTTTTGGGCGAAGCGCCGCCGGGCGTGACGCTTGAATGAGCCTTGTTGGCGTCGCCGCCGACATCGGCCGCCGAAATCAAGCGGCGGCTGTTTTGGTACGGTGGCGAAACGTCGTCGACGTTGACGATTTCGCCATGTTGGTGCATGCCCAACATTTCCCAAGATCTGCAATAATGATTCCCTTTCCAGCCACCGTCCAATACGTGGCTGAAACCGAAAAACCGATTTGACGGCGTCTGGGAGGGCAACGATTGCCAATCCTGATCTTGATCGCGAGGGCCGCACAGCATCACGACTCGGTCGACTTTTTGATGAATCGCGAATCGAGCGGCGGTTGTCGATCCGTGCGAACTGCCGGCAATGATCACCTTGTCCCAACGGACATTCTTTCGGTCGTCACTTAAAAACTGCTCCCATTTTCCCTGCGGATTTTCTTTCGCCAACCAAACCAAAAACTGGCGTGACCGTTCCATCATCGAATCGGCCTTGGGGATGCTCAGTTCGTCACTGAAGTCTTCGCCAATTGCCGCTTCGAGTCGGACGTTTCCGCGGGCTTGTGCGTCTTTGGGTTTCGGTTGACACAAGGTGCCAAACCATTTGTTGGCGTAATGAACCTGAATCGCATGAATCCCGTAGCTGTTCACACGTTGGGCCAGCCCTTCGCTGTTGCCCATCAACCAAATCATCAATTTCCCACGCGGCACCACTCGGGTGTCGACCGAAGCGTGTTGAACGTCCTGTGGCTTGCCCTTTTCGTCAAAGACGAAACCGATCTCAGGGTGCTGGCCAGCGGCCGGATCGATCACGCTGGCACGCGCTTGCAACTTGTAACGTTGGGGCGACGGGTCGTCGAACGCCGGGGCGTCCGCTGCGGCCACCCGCGGCGTCCAGGTCACCAGCGGCGTCGCCAGTGCAGACAGCAGCAAAACGGCCCGCAATCCAGTGGTGTGCATAGAAAATGAGGCAAACAGTGTTGCAATCGATCGGTTCATAGGGCTTGAAAAGGTTCGTGGTGGGACACAGGTGGTGGGACACATTAGGCGTCCCATTGATACGGGAGAGCCTATCGAAAGGCGAAATAGAGTATCCGTCTACGCTGCGGTCAACACAACCTGGAAGCGAACGTCATACAAACACCCAACGACCAATGTGACCGTCATCCAGATCGACGTAGTAGAGATTACCATCAACCCCTTGCACAATCTGGACAACATAACGTGCGCCTGTTGTAAACGTGCTAACATCCGCAACGCTGCCGTCTGGGTTGAAGGCAACACTGCTGACGATTCCCTGGCCAAGGTCGTTAAAAAACAGATTCCCTTGAAACTGGGCTGGATAAGCTGTGCCGCGATAAACCGCACCGGCCACAACTGCGTTTATCCCCGTCGCGGCATGACTCAATCCCAACGTCGGGGCGACAACGGTTTGTCCACTGCCGTAAAAAGCCTGGGCCGCAGGAAGGTCTTGATAGCCCCCGGTTCGGATCGATGTGCTGTTTCCGCCTTCAAAATACGGCCAGCCGAAGTTCGCACCGGGACCGGCCGAATTGATCTCTTCCCATCGCGTCCAGCCGACATCACCTACATAAAAGCGGCCGGTCACCGAATCGAATGACATCCGAAACGGGTTTCGCAAACCGAGTTGATAAACCTTCGACCGGTTTGCGTCCGCATCTCCGTTAAAGAATGGGTTGTCCGACAAACCTTGGCCGGTCAGCGGATCGATGCGCAGGATCTTGCCTGAAAGGTTATCGATATCTTGAACGCGCACCGTTCGAGGGTCAACACGATTATAAGATGTACCGTCACCGATCGAAACATAAAGCGCACCATCGGGACCAAACTCAATCGCTCCCACGGTATGCGACTCGCTGTCCGTGGCGATAAAGTCTTGAATGTTTGTGCCGTCTGGTAAGATGCCAGCCGGTGGAGCATTAAAATCGCTGGTGCTGTTAACGAACGCGTTAAAGTTACTCCACACACTGTTTCTGCCAAGCAAGATCACTTCGCTGCCTGCAAGCGTGGTTGTGTAGTTGGTCGACGCATCCGCCGTAACGCGGATCAGGCGGCCCGCGCGATTTCCATTGCGGTCTGGTCCTGCGAGCGGATGAGACGCGTTCTGATAGACTTCGGGTGGATCATAGGTGAAGAGCAGATATACGTAAGGATTGTTTTCAAAGTCGGGGTGAAGTGCGATGTCCATCAACCCGCGATCCCGAGTCCCATTCACCTGGGCGCTGATATCGATAAACGGAGTGGCCAATCGCTGGCCATCGCGAACGACAAAAACTTGTCCAGCCTGTTGGGCAACGTACATATTTCGGCCGTCCGAGGAGAACTCCATCGAAGTGGGCTGGACGTACCCAGAGGATACCACTTGATTCACCAACTGCGTGCCCGGACTCGGCGGAACAACGATCGGGGGGACGAAGGAGAAGTTCCAATCGAGGATTCGATGATTGTTGTTAGCCCCGCCCGTTGCTGCGGTAAAACCAAGAAATCCTTGATTTCCAACGACACCTTGCAAATCGACATTGGCAACCATAAGAGGTGTGGTCGGTTTCGTGGCGCTGTTGCTTACATAAACCGCTAATGTTTGCGCATCGCCGTTGTAATCGATCCAAGCGCGAAGGTTGGCTCCGCCATTAAAATCGATAGCCGAGTTTCGTGTGATCAGGGCCGTGGGCGAACCGTTGATCGAAACCGACACATGGTTGCTTGAAACTTCGCCAGGGTTTTGGAAAGTATCAAACTCGATCACCACGCTTCGGTCGATCCCGGTGTATCCGAGCGATCCACCGACCGACGAACTGAGGGCAGCGTTACCTGCGGCCGAGTTTTGAATGATGAAGGCAAAACCGTCAGCGCCTGAAGTGCCCTGTCCGCCATCGATCCTGAACCCAAATTCGGTTTGGAAGGATGTTGTCGCATTGATTGGCATGGGGGCAGCGAAATAAGCGCTGCCGCGAACGCTGTTAACCGCTCGTGTCAATCGTAAAGTGCCATTGTCCAGTGCCGCGTCACCATTGAGCCGCAGTGACTGTGACGAAGTGAAGCTCGTGAAACTTGGGATAACCGCATCGGTATCGTTGATAAGAATGGTCGCGGTGCGTGGGGCGGCCAACGTTCCGTTGCCACGCAGATTGTCAACGGTAAAGCTGAAGGTTTCGTTCCCCTCATACAACGAATCATCAAGGATCGGTACGTTTACCGTGGCGACGCTTTGTCCGGGCAGGAAAACGATCGAACCGCTGGTTTTGACATAGTCTTGTCCCGCGGTCGCAGTCCCCGGAACGGTCGCATAGTCGATGACCAATGTTCCGTCGGTTCCGCCTTGGCGTCGAATGTCCACATTGATCGCGCCTCGGCTCTCATCGACCGACAATCGATTGCTCGCCAGCGATACAGCACCTGGACTGTTGCCGCCGGTCGTGAATTGAAAAAAGCCATCCGAACTCAAAAACTCGCTCTGCGCAAATCCGAACGACAGACCATCACCAATCCATGTGCCGTTGGAAAATACATTTGGCGATTCCGTTTGGAACTCAATCCCATCAACCAAGATTCGATCCACTCGTAAATTGGCGTCGAAGATTCCAGGCACAAAGCGGTCGCCGACAAACTCCACCTGGATCTGGTCGGCCGTCACGCTCGAATCGGCTCGATAACCATACACCTGGAACGTCCCCGAGTTAGCACCTCGGTCAACGACCCAGCTCCTAACAATCTGGCCGTTGATCTTCAGATTCATCTGCTCGCCACCCTCCGACCCGCTAGCGATCACCAGGATTTGACTATTCTGGTTGGTGGTGTTGTTGCTGAACGAAAAATACCCATTGCTATGCAGCGTTTGTGCGTTGAAAAAACCGGGACGAACGTCTTGCGTTTCGCTTCGCCAGGTTCCTGTGCTGAGCACTGTTGGCGAATCGGTTCGATATTCAACGCCATCTAACGTCATCCCTTGAACAGTAAGATTTCTGTCTAGGTTATTAGACGGATCGAATAAATCGTTTGTGAACTCCACGCGGATTCGATCTGCGGTGACAAACTGATTCGCCCTAAACTGGAAGGTTTGAAAAATCTGTTGGTTAGGGTTTCCGCCAACATTGTTCCAGGTTGCAACGACGTTGTTGTCGATCAACAAACGCATCTGCTCCTGTCCGGTCTGTCCGGCAGCGCGAATGGTGACCTGTGACCCCGTGTCGGTTGCAGCAAATTGAAAGAAACCGTTGGCATGCAAGAACTCGGATTGGCGAAAACCAGCAGTCACGCCATCTTCTACACGCCATGTTCCGGTGGAGAAAACGCTCGCGTCTTCGGTTTCGTAACGCACACCGTCCAGCAGCATCGCATCCAGTCGCAGGTTCGCGTCGATGCCGTTTTCCGGATCGAAAACGTCATTGATAAAAGCGACTCGAATACGATCGGGGGTGAGTGACTCAGCTGTTTGGTACTGAAAAGATTGAAAGTTTCCTTGGTCCGCACCGGCATTCAGCCGCCAAGTTTGAACGGTGACGTTGTCGATCCGAAGCTCCATCAGCTCATCGCCGGTCACACCCGCGGCCAACAGCTGGACCGACGACAACATCGTTCTTGGTTCGAGGTTCTCGCAATTCAGGGCCAATTCGCAGGGTAGGTCGTTTTTTTGCGAGCGTCGGAACTTAATCATTGCATGTGGGATTGCGGGGAGGGGGCGCGCCGCATCGCACTGCCGCCGTGTTCGGTGGGACCAGTGGTAAGCGGGACCTCCACAATATTTACGAACGATCGCAATGCAAGATCTTAATGCACATCAATTGCGAGACAGTCTCCACCGGTTTACGCAATTGGCACGCCGGCAACTGTGCGATCAGTTGGAGATGAGCGTTGACGCTGGGATCACGAATTCACCCAGATCGTTCACGCCATTGATAAGATCGACCGAGAATCGGCCTTGTGCCCAATCGGCCT
>DNWZ01000211.1 GCA_003506095.1 Planctomycetaceae bacterium
TGTCGTTCTGGCGTGCCAGCGGGTAAATGAAGCAATGGAATAACTTATCTCGATCGACGTTGCCTGGCGTTTCATTAAAACGCTAACGCTGTTTTATGGCTTGATGAATAACGTGCCCGACCACTTCGCTGGTAACTTTGCCAACGCACCAAAAACCGAATCCGGTTCCCGCGCCAATGATGGCACCGATTGGTCCACCGAATGCTCCCAGGGTCGCACCTGCGACAACCGTGGCCCCTGCGCCTGCGAGTGTAGAAACGGTTTCGGCAGTGCGATCTTCCATCCCGCAATGCTCGCAGATGACACGGCTTCCAAGTTCGAAGGCATCGCCGACAAGTAGGCCTGGACTGGAGGTCCGCATCAGCGTTTTCGTTCCAGTGCTTGCCACCATTCCAGTGACCGCTTTGGCCGCCGTTGACGCAAGTGCACCGATCAGTTGTTCGCGTTGAGTTTTCATCGTTGTCTTGTCCTCGATTAATAGTTGGAGTTGGGATATCTGTGATGGTCGTTGGTCAGGTTTCGACGCAGTGGCGGCAGAAGTCTTGGCAATTTCGGATTAGGAAGTGGTACGTTCCGTTAAATCCGTTTTCGGCGATTGACTGCAATTCACGAGCTTTCTGTGCCGTGGCGATCCCGTGCCGTAGATCGTTGGGGCGCCGGTGGAGCAGGACGTCGTGGCCGGCGCCAAAACCTTCCACCGAATCTATTTGGATGAATGCGGACCGTTCTTTCTTGGCTAACCCGTTGAAATGAACGACTCGGTTGTCCCCGACGTAGACGCCCCAGTGCCATCCTGCGAAGCCGATGAATCCGTCAAGCCTTCGACGGACGATTGAGCCAATGGGAAATGCTTGCATGTTGCTCCTGGAGCGTGAATTAATAGTTTGCTGATATAAGTAAAACGGCGTTCTCTTGGTGACGTGACAGAGATTCGGCATTTATTTCTTGCTTCTGTTCGCTTGCGATGATTTGGAATCCGCAAGCTCGTGCGTCGTGGGCGACTGCTGCTCGCAATCGCTCGCAAACGCTTGCTTGTTCGAGAACCCTGCGGACGATTCGGTTCGGTTCGCTACAAAGTCGACTGAGGATTTTTCCGTAGGCTTGATCGGCCCAGTGACCGGTCGTGTAGTTTCGAACTTCCTTGAGCAAGGATGCCAGCGTTCGTTCTAAAAGGCCGGCGATCCCGTCTCCGCTGAATAGCACTTTTCCAAGTTCATTCAAGCAAGCCGCGACATTCGAGATTTGGAAACGACGGGGCGATCCTGTGGTTACGAGAAACCAAGTGCTCAGTCGTTCCAGCAGAACGTTCGCTGCTGAATCCAAACGCTTCTCGAGTTGTTCACGAAGGTTGTCGGCAATCGGCGTTTTCCAGACCTGTACCAAGCGTCTTCGGATTTCCATGTGACGATCATGTAAGCAGGCTGGCAAATCATCGAACATCGATTCGCCTGGCTTGGGTAGCGACCATTCACCATGGATGAAACGGTCGATCTCGACGAGTGCGCGACTGTGAAACGGCAGTCGTATCACGGTTGGTTGATTCATGATGCATTCACCCGTGTGACAGAACTGAGGCGACTCGGAAGCCTTGCGAAGTCTGGCTTTTCGAGTTGAATCGGTGCAACCGAATCGACTTGACGGCACATCGCTGCGAACTCCTGTTCGTCCAATCGACGGTCCAGGTTCGTCATTTGACGAGAGGAACCGCCGAGCATCTCAGTGACAAGGTCAGCCCGATTGCGTTCGTTCTGAAGTCGTTCTTGGATCTCGGCGACAGCACTGTTGTTGGCTTCCGTAAAGAACTGCTGCTGGATCTCTTGAGCCTGCCGTTGGGCTTGCAGTGCCCGGATCTCGGCGGTCATGCGGTGGCGCTGCACCTCGAATTTTTCGATGTCTTCCTTGATGGCTGTCAGCGCTGCTTCGAGTTCCTCACGGCGACGCAAATCGGCTTCCAGCTCAATACGTTCCTCTCGAACCTGTTCACTGAGAATGCGCTGCTTCCTCAACAGCTCCGGTCCGTTTTGCATGTCACGAAGATCTTGAGCAATCGCCAGCCGATCTTCGACCGTTTGCAGTTCGCTCAGCATCCTTTTGAGGCGTCCGTTGCGGCGATCCAGCGCCGTGCGGAACCTTCCCAATGCATCAAGCAATTCGCTCGCTCGATGACGTTTTTGGTTAGCGGCCTCTTCCAAGACCGTTTCTGGCGAACGCCACTCGAGATCGCGAACCGTTTTGCTGAACGAGCCTTGGAACAGACTCCAGATTCGACTGATTATACTCATATTGATGCTCTCTCTTCGAAGTTATGGGACACGCCAGGCGTTGTAGCTGACGCTGATGAAGGGAAGAGTGGCGACGAAAACGCGATTTCAAATTAGATTCGAGAAATTCTTGAGATTCGTCGATGGCATTGATTCCGTGGCGGATTTCGCGATCGCCTTGCCCTCTTCCNNGGCGCGACTCTTGCCATCTCACTGAGCAAATCGTCTCGGCGCTTCACTGTTTTGATCAGATTCATCTGCGGTGAATTCCAGTCAAGTTCAAGGCAAGGTACATCAGCCATCTTCATTTGCTCGACCATGAACTGCGTTATCACCGAGTTCTCCAGCAGAACCTGTGTACCCAAGCGGCGGTCCATCGGTACGAACCCTTCTTTTGCCACAAACGCAAACCGTGATATCATTCCTGAGTCGTCGATTTGACGGGCAATGTCGATATGGTCTGGCGATACAAACGACCCGATAAACAGCGGGGCATGCCGACCAATGGTCTCACGCAGCTGTTCGACGGGAACATTTTCCAGCGCGGAGATCAACTTGCGGAGTACTTGCATTTGCTTGGCCGTCAATTCACCCTTGCCGCAATGGGCCGTGACGTCGACCAGTTCATAGGAGTAATGGAGCAAGCAGGCATCATCAGCCGACTTGAAGAATTGGTGCCAGGATAACATGGGTTCGTCTCGCTCAGGGATTGACTAATGACTTCTACACGATGTCGCGTGGTATCAGCTAAAGGGGCACCCTTTCAAAATTTTAAAAAGCACCTACTCCCATTTGTTTCAGCAATTGCGAGATACCGTACCATTTCACCGCTCCCAAGCTTCGAATACTAAATGTTTCCAATGACCATCTCGACATTCAAGCCTGTGAAGCGATTGGTCCTGACCTGCAAAAACAACCGTTCGTGTGTGCCCGACGATCAAGACTGCGTCGCTGAGCATCGCCGGTGCTTCGATCGTTCCTGTGAGCTGATGGTGGTGCCATGTGCTTCCTGTCCAAATCAGTTCGTGCATGTGCTCATCAATCCCGCGATAGTAGAGAAACTGATTTTCATCGGCATGGGCAATCGGATTGCCGGCGGCCTTCGGAAATTCAAAGTTCTTGGTAAGAGCGTGGTGAACCCATGCGGTTCCTCGCTGTAGTAATTCGTGCAGGTGGCCATTCTTGCCGCGATAAACAACGTGCAATCCGTCGATATAGCGGTACAGAAACGGATCGCCATGCGCGCGAGGCGGCTCGCCGGCGGCGACGCTGAGGTCTTTTCGTTTCCAATGCTCGGCTTCGTTCAGCAGTTGAATATGCCCTGACGAGTCGCGGTAAACCAGAATGATCCCCTTCGAATCGCGATACCCCGCTAAGCCGCTTTCAGGCCGATCTGCCGGGCCCAATTTCTTGACCAATCGATGCACAGAACCCTCTTCCGTTACACTCAGCTTTTGAATGTTTCCGTTTTCGCAAACGTAGAAGATACGCTTCGCACCGTCTTCGCACGCCCACACGCGTGATGCTGATCGAGGCGCCCAGCCGCATCGAAGGGTCACGTTCTGCCATTGGAAATCACCATCGTGAGAAACGGCCAATGATATGATGCGGCCGCCGACGTCGGTATAAGCGAACCAGGAAGCGTGTTGGCCCGCGGATGTTACCGCGGCAACGGGCCGCGAGCCCATCTCAGGAATGGCAAGCCGGTGGACTGTCCGATTGTCACTTGCATGGCCATCCGCAAGTCGGATCAGTCGGGTGTCACCTGGCGAACTCTGATGCAGCAACCATGTCCCGCTGGACGACGCGGAGCCCATCAAGTTCTGACAAAGGCGTTCCGAGGCTCGGCGGTCAATCGTCGAACGAAGCGAGGCTTCTATACCATCCTTTCCATTCCACACTCTCGCAAAATCTTTCTTGAGAAGTTTTTCTAGCGGTTTGAAGGTATGGTCGAGCATGGCAGAGCTGATCAGATGCTGAACTTGATTTTTTGCTTCTTTCTTGATTCTTCTCACGCGATCGGCGGGATCCCATATTAAATAGAACCAGTCGCCAACATCCGTTGGGTTGCCTGCCGCAGCAACCTTTTTGACCGCATCGAAGAAGGCCGATTTGTCAGCGCCAAAGAAACTCTCCAGTTCTTGATGTTTTGTATTGAATGCTTGATCGAACGCCGCAGCAGAAACCTGGTCGCCGAACCGACCGCGTAGGTCAGCACGCATCGTTTGCTCCAAATCCGACCAATACTCGTTGACCACTTTTCTTTGCCGCTGCAGGATCATCTCACGGAGCGTCTCTTCGATCGCATGTTGCAAATGCATCGGATCGTTAGTGCGGTCAATTGCTCGGTTCACGCTCTCAACTAGCTCTTGAGTGCTTTCGTTCACGTACTGACGACGGGCCTTTTCCAATCCCTTGTCGCACGCTTCTTGAAGTCGCTGTCGTTGTTGCTCCAGTACCTCGCAAGTCTCTTTGGCCGTTTTCGCTTGTTGTTGAAGGTGCTGTTCGTGGCGTCGATTTGACCATTGTTCATGTAGCAGTTGCAGCACATGCCGAAACTCTTGCCCTGCGGCACTCATGTGGTCGAGAACGTGATCGAGCGCATCGCCGAGCTTGCTTTCTCGATCCAGCCGCGTGCAACCCATGTAGATGCCGAGGTTGTCAATTTCCTTGAACCCTTGAGACTGCAAATGTTCGACCACATCACCCCGATACTCGCGCAGCATGGTTTGCCAGTCATCACCCATCGTTATGTTGTCGATCTGGTTGACCCACAAGGCGAGCGGCCCGCGTTTGGAACGGTGGTAATTCATGAACTCAGTGCTGTATCCAACCTTTAATCGGTTGACCGAAGCGATGAACAACGCCATGTCAGCACTGTCTAGCCAGCGGGTGACCAATTGATGAAGATCGGGCGTTTCGTCGGGGTACCAACCTTCGTAACCAGGCATGTCGACAACGCGAACACCTTCGGGCAGCCACGACAGCGGTGCCGATAGCGAGATCGCGACGCATTGGTTTGCCCTTGCTGCATCGAACGCAGGTTTCCAGAAAACGTCATGCATTCGTCGCTGCTCCGCCGGATCAGGCTTTCGCAACATACGCGCAAGCACAGCTTCGCGAGAATCGTGGGCTAGTTCGTCGAATGCCTCACGCGGCAACTCAATGATCGGAATGCCGTCGATCGGCCTTGCATCGGCTGACAGTGCGACCAATCTTGGCGTATCGTCACGACTGATGATCGTCGGCACAGGCGTCGTGTGTCCAAGGCCCTCTGGTAACAACCTGACGCCAAGCCAAAGATTAACAAATGATGTCTTGCCGCTGCCGGTTGGGCCCACAAGAACGACCGTGGGAGCGTCGCCAAAGTTGCGAACCACGGGTCCCGGTGCATGAACGCCCAGTTTCGTGTCGGCGAGCAAACGCTCGATCGCTTTTTCCCAAGGTGTGCTCAAAATAGCCTGTCTCCCTTGCCGTAGGAAACGATGCTGGACCAGCCTGGGTGCGCCATGGCTGCCAAGCTGCGCCTCAATTCATAAACGCACCACGCGACGTCGCCGCCCGCTATCAATCGCTGGTAAAACAGATGGACAAACTTAGCAGCGGTCTCGTCAGCAATCGGCAACAGCGAACCGATCAAACTGGTGCAACCCGCTTCCAGCAAGGATGCGGCTGCACCACCGGCAATCGGCATCCCGGCGTGACAGGTATTGAGCCATACCAAGCGTGGCCTTGGCCGACCATCTGGAACCAGCGAAGCGAGCGATAGCTCGGTACCTCGATGTCCATCCAGTTGTAACCTGTGTTCGAAACGCCCATCTTCTGTCGTTGCTTCATGCACATGGCCACAGACGTGAACGATGTCTGCATGTGCCACCTTGTCAATCAAATCAGCGACACGATTCGCGTCGGGACGCCATCGATCGACGAAGACGTTGTGATGCCGCCCGAATCGTTCGATGGCCTTGATTTCCATTTCGAGGCATGGCAGTTTCGGTTCGGTGTTCTCACCAGCGATCAACAGCACGCGGCGGATTTGGCCCATCTGAATCGGCCTCGCGTCGTGCTGCCGAAGTTGACGCTGGACAGGACCGACCAGTCCAACGGGCCGATCACCCGCTGGTAACAACTCCCATGACAAACCACCGGTTTGTTGACAAAGTTCGAGCGAAACCAGCTTGCAGGTGCTGGGCAGGGAAACGCCAATCGTCTCACCTAACCATCGGCCCACATTCCATAAAGGATCTGAGGTCAGCGCATCGTCTTCGTTCGATCGCCCGTGGCAAGCCGCGAAGGCCACCGCCTGTCGTGCGGCAAGTTGGCGACGAATTGAGTCGATGTCTTCGGTGAAGGTGATTGTTGGGATTTCCCCGTCGATCTGGCAGGCCCAGCGCCCACAGCTACCGGCAAGCGGTTGATAGTCCAACCGCACGCGAGTTACGCAGTGGTCTGGGCCGGAGAAAAAGGGCGATTCTTCTCGATCAGCTCGCGGATCTCACGCAGGTCTTGAAGCTTTGCCTCGGCATGATCGCGGAACCGCCTCAATCTCATTTCATGTTCGTCACGATCGTGTTCGTGACGATTTAATTCCTCAAGCTTGAAGTTTATCTGTGACTCGATTTCATTCATCATTGCTGTGAACTCATCTAACGTCTGTTGTGTCAGATACTTTCTGTCATCTTCAATCCAACTCGCAACATCCGAGCGAAGGCTGTGTTGTAGGTGGTTCTCGAAGTTACTGCGTAATGCGGCCTCAATGGCGTTTCGCTGCCCTTCGTAAGGCGCACCCTCCTTAAAGAATCCGTATATTGCTCCCCAGATGCCAGCAAACGTCTTCTGGAAAAAGCCGAGTTGAATTCCATACAATCCTTCGATTCGCGTCCGCGTGGCATGCTTCTTATCTATACCCAGCATTCGTTTAGGACACTCATTGCCGTACTGACGCAAGATGTCAGGAAGCTCTTGTGTCAGTGCCTGTTCACGAATCGCAATCCAGTAAGCTTCGTGTTTATTGCGAATACATTTGATCTTGTCGGTGATTATGGGGGCGCTTTCTTCAATGGCCGCATTAACGACCGATGCGAAGGTAATCTTTGGCTTCGGCCAATTCTTCTTCATCTTTTCAATGATCGTATTTATTGCCTGCGTCATAAGTTCATTGATGTCGTTGGTGAGCTCGTCTTGATGCTCCTTCAACGCGTCCGGCAGGCGCTTTGCAAAGAAGCCATCTAATTGAAGTTGGACTCGCTTGCGAGACATCGTGTGCCCATCCATCTGGGCTTGAACGACGCCAATTTCGTTCTGTATACTGAGTATTCGGCTTGATAAGTCATCCTCATACTTTGTCATCTCCTTCTCAAGTCGCGTGACTTTGTCGCACATCACATCGGTATACGTGTGTTTGGTGAGATGCTGGATCAGGTTTTCTTCGAGTTCATTGATACGAGAAGCAGCAAGATTCGCGTCGACGTCGTCTAGGTCGCGAAAGCGATACTTATTGAACTGCTGCTTGGTCTTCGCGTCTGACTGCGTAAACTTCATGTGGCGCGAAACCTTACCGACCGCCGCGTCGACGGGCCAGATCTTCGCCGCGTCCACACCGTAGTCACTGAGCGTGTGTCGCAATCGGTCGACTTGGAACGACACCGCTTCGTCAAACGTGCTCGCAGGCGGACTGCATTGATCGGGGTCGATCTTTGAAATCTGGTTGAGTACAAACAGCAAGTTATTACGCTTGCCTCGCGTAACATCCACCGCATCGGTCAAGAATCGACGATCAGGTTCCATAAACTGAAACGAGACGTCTGTTACCATCACAAAAGCGTCCGAAGATTGGGCAATCTCCAACGCTCGGTCGTCGTCTTGGGCCGCAGCACCAACCCCTGGTGCATCGATCAGTTCGATACCATGTCGACTCAAACGGTTGTCGTGAAATACGATTCGCTCGGCGACATAAGTGGCATGTTGATGATTCGTTCCGTGAATCAGCGTTTCCGCTTCTTCGAAGCGATCGGCGGGATAGTAGACTTCGGTTCCAAGCAATGCTTGGCACTCGCGCCAGCCGTGCAAGAATGCTTTAATCGCATTTGATTTGTCGCGATCCTGGTGGCTACCCTTCTCGTCAATCGACTGAACTTGTGTCTCAAGCCATGTTCGATGTGCAGGATCGGCCAAGTCAATCTTGCCTGCGGCACCTGGGAGTTCATCTTTAAGGATGCTCAGGTCCTCCAAACGTTCGGCAAGCTCGGTCGCTACTTCCTCCGCCGATTTGTAACGCAGAATACTGCACCGGTGATCGTTCTCGGGACTGGTTCCCACTGGCAAGATTCGAGTGATCACTCGGGTTGTCCGTCCGAGGCCTTCTTTCATCAGGTCCTGTTCCAGCCTGCTGCTTCCGATGAGGGCATTGGTCAGCGTCGACTTGCCAGCGGCCGTTGTACCGAACATTCCCACGCGAAGCCGTGAATCGTGCAAGTCGTCGCGGAGTTTTAAAAGGTTCTTTGCACTGGCATGTTCCTCGTGATCGACCGCGATCATTGTCGCGAGGTCTTCGGCGACCGTCGCCAGCAGGCGACGATGCGAGGTGAGCGTCTCAAGATCCTGGACGAGCGATTCAGATAAGGCCTGTTTCAGGATGTCGATTGAACGTGAAGCGGCTTCTACAGTTGGCTCCGATTCACTTCCTTCATGAACAAGGTCGGCAGCATTGCGGAGAACGTGGGCAT
>DNWZ01000571.1 GCA_003506095.1 Planctomycetaceae bacterium
AGCAATAGCAACGAAGCAAATTCCTCCGAGTGCTCAGCGATAAAGCGGAGCGTTTCAACTTTTAAACTCTGAGGTTCGTCAATAATCAACAAGTCAAACGCTTTCGCGTCAAATGTATCTACGTAAGATTCAATGCTTGATTCCGTCACTACCTCGAACCAATTTTCACCGAAGACCGCCTCTGACTTGTCCCAGATAACCAAGTGCGAGCGGCAGACTTCTTCAGACCATTGCGATTGCAACTCACTTCGCCCTACGATCACTCGGACACGCAGGTGACCTCGCTGTAACCGCATAGCGTTGGCGACCATCAACGCTTGGATCGTTTTCCCCATTCCGACCTCATCGGCGATCAGATGCCGGACTCTTGTTGCTGAGAGGATCCGTTGCACATTTTGTATTTGATGAGGATAGAAGTGTGCTCGGATCCCCGAACCGCCTTGAATCGGGCATGCAAGTCGCTCGACGTATCGGCGCATCGCCTGGACGCCATGCATTGCTAGCTCAAATTGATCAATTATTTCAGGTAGCTTGGTCAAGAATGAGACTCCAACAACGGAGAAGATTCGATACGTCGAAATTGCTCAATTCGCCACGCCAGGAACGCACCAGCTCGTGCGACTGGTCGATCCTGAAGCAGCTTTTCAACTACGGATTCCCAGGGCTGTTTGCGCAGTCGTTCTGGGCAGAGTAGTAAGTTGAGCCAAATTTGCAGTTCGGCGGATGACCATGGTTGACGCCCGCGTCCACGATTTAGCGAACGTCGGATCCATCCTAATAGCTCCTCTGCACAATCTGCGATACTCATTTCCGACAAGTGCCATGCCAGCAATTCGTCGCCAGCATCGGCGGGAATTAGTAGATCGGCCAAATGTGCACCACAAAGAAGTTGACTCGCTTGTCGCAGAGATGCAGTCAAGGCTTCCGCATCCACAATGACGGTGTCGTTATCTATCAAATGTTGATAAATCGAATCAAGCGGCTCAGCATCATCTGCTTCGATACCGGATACAGAACCGTCCCACCAAGAATTGGGAAGAACTTTGTCAAACTCCGCGAGAACAATCGCCGGCAACGAATCAGGTAAAGAGCGTTCGGCCCCCGATGGTGGTTGAAGTAGATCCTTTTGCTTCAACTGACACTCCCACCAAATTTCAATCGGCTTTGCTTATTCGATTCTGGAAAACTCGCTTTGTTTGTGAATCCAGTTAGGGCCGCAAACACTTTGCAGAATCCACGACCGAATTGCTCTGGCAGCTCCGACGCGATTGAATTCCGCCGTCAGCGACGAACTGCTCGCGGATGAAATCTGCAAATATCGCTGGGTGATGGATCGCAGACCCGCGTTGTCGCCAACATCATCCATCTGCCTTAGAAACCGCTTCGGCGGCAAAAGCTGACGCTGCAATCGCGAATCGCCAAGGACGCTGATTCGGGCGTCGAAGTGCAGCTCATTTCCGTCCCGGCCCAACGCAATAGAAATAAACGGATCGCCCTCCGTTGGCTCGTTAATGTCTGTACCATTGATGACACATTGTCGGCGCACTTCAAATGGCCCATTGTCGCTAATAGCGAACGGCATACCGTCTTCGTCGTGTTCCCACCAAAGTGTCTGGAGATCCGCTTCAAGAAGCCATGTGTCGTACGAAAGTCCCTCGATGTCCACGCTCAACGAAAGGTCACAAGGTGACTTCAAGACCGCACCCGGCAACTGCCGCGAAAGTTCTTCCCAAATTGGATGGCTCGCAGCAAGACGCGTCGGAATGCGACCCAACCGAACTGTAGCCGAAGCTTCGCCCGGCGACACGGTCAGCTTGGCACGAAGATTCTCAATGCCTCGGTCACCGATAATGTCTAGATTCAAACGTCGGTTAAACAAGTCTTTTCGGCAAAGCTCCGTTTCGCCGACATCCACATGCGAGACAACTGCATGCCAAGGCGTTTCAGGATCCGGTTCAATGAAGCCGTCTCCGTAGTCATCGACAATAATAAAAGAAAACGATTCAAGCTCCTGGTCTCTGCGAAGGATAACCAGTTCATAAGATCCCTTCGACTCGATTGATATCGTTGCAACCGATGAAACTGATTCTCGGGCGATTTCGGTTTGCCCACGACGCAAGACCACTTGGACCAGATCGTCTCCGGTCACTGACACACCGATCTCGTCATCCGTTGTGTAGACTGGCTTGTTATTTGAGTCGATTGACACGGGTGAAGGTCGAAGCCAAGAGAAGGATGCTTTAACATTTTCCGATGCATCACTCGTGAGCGGCCAATGCAACCACTGACGCACTTTCGCGTTGTCCGCCTCAAATTCGAAGATTTCGCCGCCATCGACGTCACCAACATGCCGGCAATGTGATTCATCCTCTTCGGACCTGCGCGACTGAATGACACCTCGTCGCGCCAACACCCAAATCCTTCCGCGATGTGGTGTGCGCGAGCCAATGACATGAGAAGTATCGTCGCTCGGATCCATCGGCGGAAAGGCTAGCATTTCCGCCGCCGGAAATCGGACGCTCTCGAGCCAAGCTTTCGCCTCGCCTTCAAGCGGTAGTTCGTCAATTCCAGTAAAGAATGCCGCTTCGGAATCGGTCCGTGCCACGTAGCTGAAGCTGACTAAGAAATGCCCGCGAGTTGAACGCAAACAGTCGGAAGGAATCGGATTTGCGCCTGGGTACCCCCAAGGTCGTACCTTCCATTGACCTCGTATCGACTTGAGTGCTCGCTGTACGGATTTAGGCAATTCCGGCATCTCACCACAAAACTCAAAACCGCCGCTTTCGTCTTGTCGCAAAAAGAATTCACCGAACCGAACTTCAACCGACTTTGTAAGCTTGTCCTGCTCGCCAAAGTTAATCGGCCTTGTCTTTCGCCTTGTCTCCACTTGCCGAACGGCTCGCCGAATCTCTGGCTCATTTCTAAGATCCTCAATCAGTCGATCTCGAAACTGCTTCGAGCATAGGCCTGCCTCGTCAAGCGGCATTCCACCAAGCAGATCTCGAACTACTCCAGCAACGATCGAAGGACGCTGAAGCCAAGCCCGAAAACGTCGCGATCCAACCGGCGTCGAAACCTGTATCAGGTCGCTGACGATTGTTTCATCCTTTAATCTTTCATTCCTAACATCGCGCCGGAAGCGACTTAGGCTNNTAGGCAATCCGCAAAGGGGCGACGGATGTCTCGTGATGCAACCGCGTGAGTAATCGGCCATGCGATATGACAGAATGCCAGTTCCCACGGGCTATTGCCTGGCTTTACACCACCGTACTTTTCACTCGCCTTTGCAAACCAAATTGACAATCGGTTCCGCTCGTCTACGGTAAAGTCATGATTGAGCGATTCCAATAGTTTCGGCCAAAAGTCAGTTCCGTTGCCATCGTACGCGTAGCCAACTTCCACGGCGCTGACGAGCAGCGGCAGATACGATGCTTGCCAGTCAAATGCTTCAAGTGGCTTACAGCGGAGACTGACACTGATTAACTCTTGCATGCCGCGAATCTCATCGCTGCTCAATCCATGATCGACGAAAAAAAGCGAATCTGCTTTCGCTTCACCACTTGATGTGAAGTGCTCTGAAAGCCGCTGGTGCAAGTCCCGAAGTAATTCCAATGCCTACCGCCCCCAAAACAAAGACTCAAGCTGCTCGATCGAACATTTTTCCTGAATGGCATGCCCAACTGCGTGATGAACAGCATCTTAGCTAGCAAAATCACGTCCGTGTTGTTGCGAAAAAGATTACCTGCCCCGCTCGCTAACAGATTTTCACGAGTGAAGCCCTTTATTTTCAGGTCAAATCGAAGCGAATAGCTTATTTGCAGTCGTTCGCTTGAGTACTCAGCCGGGACAACATTTGTCCCAGCTACTCCAAAAAATAGTGTTCAGGAAATCCGACTCACCCTCGGATGGTTCTCCCCAGCATTGAGGACGCGAAATTCGACGTTGGTTGCGCATCCAGCTTACTGCTCCTACGACTTGCGATGCAGGCAATAGGCAGTCTTGTCGCTTTCAACACATGACCGACTGTATCGACCGCAAGGGATCTGGCGATAACCTGATGGCCAACGAATAAAATTGGCCTCCGGCTCTGATGACGGGCGAGACGGCGCTCGTCCCGTCTAAAAATCTCGCCACGCAGAAAGCATCGACTTTGGGCGGGACACTGGTCACGCCGCCGCCCGATACGACTTCAAGTGCCCGCCGAGCTCGCTGTCGCACACGATCCTTTGCTTCTTCAAATCAACGACCGGCGGATCGTCGCTGTCCCGCACCGGCGGCAGGTTCCCCCGGGCCGAATGACAACGGCGGTGATTGTACCAGTCCGCCGCGCGGCGAAGGATGTGGTCCATGTGCCGTTCGCTGACCACGCAAAAGCCGTTGAGCACCTCGTGCTTGAGCG
>DNWZ01000356.1 GCA_003506095.1 Planctomycetaceae bacterium
GTCGATCCCCAATAGAATTGTCTCCATTGTCGAATCTCCGGTTCGAAAGCCTTCACCAAATAACGTGACCGCAATAAAAACGGCCTCCTCATAAACTCCGCGATCGTCAATGGATCGGTAACGAGATCGCGTGCCGAGTGAATCACCACTTCGCGCTGTCGCACCTCATCGGGACGATAAAAGCGAACATGCGTCGACACGGGATAACTGATTTGGACTTCCATGCCACGATCGAATTCGCCGAACATGGCTATCATAACCCTTTCCCTGATAGGTTGAAAAACGGATCGGATACAATTCCATTATTCAACTGTCCCTTGACACGTCTGGTCACGATGCAGGAACTTTTCCTGCAGTCGCAATCCGCTGGCGTCACAAAACGTCAATCTCGAAAGGGGGCCGCAATCCGGCCAATCGGTCAAGTCAATTCGGGATAGACCCAAGGCGCACGATATTCGCGTCTCAGCAGCGCATTGGCCGCTTCATCGTCGACGATTCGCTGCTGATCGGCATCCCAGCGAACGCTGCGGCCGAGCTTCATCGACAACATCCCCAGCAAGCTGAGCGTTGTCGCTTGGTGGCCGACTTCGATTCCCGCAACCGGTTTTTTACCCGTTTCGATCGCCCTCAGGAAATCAGCCCACAGCAATTGGATGTTATGGCCATCGGGCTCTTGCAAATCCGAATTTTGGTGAACCACGGGCTTCTTGGGATCGTCCGGATAGAACGTCCATCCGTCGCGCCAACCCATGTGAAACGTCCCTTTATCACCGTAAAAATAACAGCCGACACTCGATTTCTCTGGTCCATCACCCGCAAACCGACGATGTTCCCAAATCGCTGTAAACGTTTCAAACTGATAGGTCGCCACTTGGCTGTCCGGCGCGTCGCTGGTCTGTTCCAGTTCGTTCAACACCGCTTCGCCGCGTACCGGCCTGCCGCCGATCGAATGAACCGAGATCGGCGATTGCTGGTCGCACCACCACAGCATTTGATCCAGCCAATGAACACCCCAATCGCCGAGCGTTCCGTTGGCGAAGTCAAGATAATGGCGAAAGCCGCCTGGGTGAATCATTCGGTTATAAGGTCTCAGCGGTGCTGGTCCACAATACATTTCCCAGTCTAAAGTTTCTGGCGGCGGACTATTCTTGGTCGGCGTTTCCTTGCCACCTCGATTGTGAACAAACATTTTTACTAAACCGATGTTTCCCGCTCCACCTTGTTTCAAGAACTCCATTCCAGAAACATGATGCGGACCGATTCGTCGATGAAGTCCGACCTGCACCACTCGTTGGGCCGCGTTGGCCGCAGCCAACATCGCTTGGCTTTCGCCGATCGTATGCCCGGTCGGTTTTTCAATGAAGATATGCGCCCCAGCATTTAGCGCTGCAATCGTATTGAGTGCGTGCCAATGATCGGGGGTTGCGATGATTGCAATCTCAATATTTTCCTTGTCAAACAATTCACGAAAATCGCCATACGTTTTCGGCTGATCGCCACACAAATCATTGACTTCTTCGGCGGCCAATTCCAATTTGTCGCTGTCGACATCGCACAGCGCGACCACCTTGGTTTGACCAGCCGCCAACGCTTCGCGCAAGATGTTCATCCCCCACCAACCCGATCCGATCAACGCCGTCCGGTACTTTTTATCTTTCGATGCGGAGTGAACTTTCGGTGCCCAGGCCAGCGTTGCTGCGGCGGAAGAGGTGGTAATGAATGAACGTCGATTCAATGACATCGGTATCGGCTCTTAAAAGAAGAGTGATCGCCCAGCGGTCTGGCGATCGCATGTGTGGCGAGAAATGGGAGCGGTTGACTGCAGGAAACCAGATTTTAATCGCGACAACTGATGCAGACGACTGCCCCTTGGACGCTGCGGCAATAAATTCGCCCACCCGACAAAACCGGAACCGTTCGGCACTTACCCTGGATCACTTGGCCGCCAGCGATCGGATTCCATCCCTGCGGTGTCGCCGGTGAAATGATCAATTCGCCCGATTCCGTGATCAAAATCAACTTTCCATCGGCTATCGACATTCCGCCGGGTGACAAATCGTCCACCGACCAGGCCACTTCGCCCGTTTCCCATTTCAGACACTTTAGTCGCGCGCCGGCATCCATATCGCCATCAATTCCATACAAATGATCTTGGTAAAGAATCGATGTATGCAATTGATTTTGCATCTCTTTCGTCTTCCAGAGCAACTGCGGTTGTCCATCGACAAATTGATACAACGCACCGCCACGGTTGTAGCCCGACGATAAAAACATTCGATCGCCACGGAGAATCGGATCGGCCGCATTGCAATTAAAGCTCGTCAGCCAACGCTCGCTCCAAAGTTTTTCACCGGATCTTATATCCACACCAATATAAGCTCGGGAGGAAGCAAAAATTGCAGTTGTTGGCTGCGAATCTGGTATCAATACCGGAGTGGCGTAACCCGACTCGCGATCTGCGGAACTCCACAGCAGAGTGCCATCCTGCTTGTTCACAGCTGCGCCTGATTCGCCAGCATTGACCAGTAAATGGTCGCCAATGACAACGGGTGAAGCGGAAAATCCCCATCCAGGCAGACGGACTTCCGCCAGGTCAGCAATCTGTTGCTGCCATACCAATTCACCTGTTACACAATCAAAGCAAAACAGGTCACCACCGCGACTGAGCACATACAGGCGGTCGCCATCGACTGTTGGTGTTGACGTCGGTCCACCTTCAAAGTCGCGATCATCCAGCGAGGCCGGATAGCCATAACGCCAGACCTCACGACCGTCGGAAACCGACAGACAAACGACCACGTCTTGGCCATCTTGGTGACCGATCGTAAACGCATGGTCGCCACGAACAACGATCGACGAAAAGCCGGTTCCGACCGACTGCGTCCAAGCAATGTTCGGTTTTTCGTTCGGCCACCGAGTCGACCAGTCGGACTGGCGTGAAATCCCATCACTGTTGGGGCCACGCCATCGATGCCAATCTTCACCCCGAGCAACTGTCGTCGGTATCCAGATGGTTACCGCACCAACCAACAGGACCCATGTTAACCCAAAACCATTGCCGTAAGTATTCAAAATCAATCACCAAATCTTAGCGCCTATCCGAAAAGGGGGACCCCTCTCCGGCGAGGCCAGAAAACTATTGAAATCAACTCGCCTCCAAAGGGTCAGACCCCTTTTCGGATAGGATCCTAATCTTTCGGAAACTGGATGATCAGCAAACGCTGCTCTTCGATGATAATCGGCAGTGGAATTGGTGGGGAAAAACGCAACACGATCTGGTCTGCGTCGATACGAATCAAGGATGCTTCGGTTGCCACGCTTTGTCCGCATTGAAACTCAATCGAAGTTTCAACGCCGTTTTTAAACCAAGTCGATTTCGCTTCGCTGGTCGGAACTCGACCGCCACCCTCAGAAAGTTCTAAAACGTGGCAAGTTGATCCGTTTACCGACATAATCGGCCGAACATCCGCAGGATACTCGATTCGATAGAAGCCGCGTCTTTGACTGGTCATCGTTGATTTACGGTGCGATCCGGGAGTTGAAAATCCATGGGCGGCAATGCGTCGCAAAAATCCGCTTTGCTCACGTTCGCAGCATCGGCCAATTTTCCTAATGGCCAAACGCCCCATGGGGACCAGAATAGCAGATCGCCCAGGCGGCTAGGACGGGGCGCGATCGATTGACGTGAACAAAAATAATTGGCGATTTTTGAAAGGCGGCCTGAGCCCCTCCGGTCAGCACCAGTCAATTCCCGTCTTCCGCCTCGACAGGTGTCCGAGGGGCCACCGGTACAGTCGAATCGCTTTCTCTTCGCCGATCGATCGCCTCGGCTGCGTCGCCTGCCACACGCTTGGACTGCTCCACAAACGCGGATGTGTCTTCTTGAACTTTTTCGGTATCGACCTGTACCGTCGGGTCGCCATCTGGCGAGAAAAACCTTAACCAGCCGATAGCCACCAAAATTAAAACCAGAAACGCAATAATGAGCACGGCACGCATCAACGAACCTCCAACCAGTCAGTGAAATCAAACAAAAGTATGTGTCGATTTGCGAAACAACGCCTGGCAACAAACAGAGTTTCTCAAACGATTTAAGCGATTGCTATGTTACGCAATTTACGTGCCGTCAAGCCCGTTTTAGTGCGGTACATCGATTGCATCACTCATTGCCATCGCATCTGTATTCCTAGTCGCTGCTGGTAACAGAAAACCGTTCAATGGGAAATGACATGAATCCATCTGATAAATCAAAGAAACTGGTCGATTTGATCCATCAATTTAAGAACGCCATGTTGATCACGCACGATCGCGATCGACTCGATGCGCGTCCCATGGCAATTGCAAAGGCGGAGGATGGCGGAGGCCTTTGGTTTGTGACTGATCGCCAATCGAGCAAAGTGATGGAGATCAACGCTTCAACCGATGTCGGCGTCACAATGCAAGGCAGCGACCAGTTTGTCTATCTTTCTGCCGATGCATCTGTCATTGATGATCGTGTGATGTTGGAAAAGCTATGGCAAGATTCTTGGCGAGCTTGGTTTCCAGACGGAGTCAACGATCCCGCAATTGTGCTTCTGCATATCATTCCTCGGTCGGGTGAGTATTGGGACAACTCGGGGTTGAGCAGTTGGGGATACGCAAAAAAATCGGGATTCGCATTTTTCCGTGGCGAGCCGCCGCTGGTCGATGATGAGATCAACTCAAAAGTAAACCTGCAGGATCGGTGAAGATTCGTTTGTTCGTTTCATTCTTTGGAACAGAACGTGCCCGCAAGATGAAAAGCAGAGCGATACGATTTCGACTTTCGCATTATTTCTTTACAACTGAGGCACGAGAAAATGAAGGCACACTGCAGCAATCGACGTGGTTTGATCAAATACGGTATTGCTTACTTGCTGGGCGTTCCCATTACTTTGCTTGTAATCGTTTTCATTATCTCTCGCGGATGTGCATGACTTTGCTGTGTTCAGACGGTTTTGGCGAGTTTTCGTCGTCGCCACTGCATGAGGTGGTTGACGCTGCCAAGGACGAGTGCAATCCCACGACGTTGAAAGCGGCTCGCCATGAGGCAAAACACGAAGGTGAGCCGCCCGGCAGGTGATCCTGCATTCCGATGTTTTCTGCCGACAAAAATCGAGCTTCCCCCACCTTTAGCGGCCCCAGAAAAGATTGACACCAAGGGGCTTAGACGCTAGTCTCTGGGATGAAGTCGAGTTCGTATCCTGTTCGGTTTGCAACCGGATTGATGCGATCGATTGCCCTGCCTACCCACCTTCCCACCCGGATCAGTCGTGCCGTTTGTGCATGGCTGTCGTTGAAAGATCCTTGATTCCGGTTTTGTCGGGTCGCATTGCGTAGTTCCCGCTTGAAACAATTCGTGCGGCGAAGTGCATCGCGGCCGCGAAACTTGGCGTACTCCTAGAATTGAACATTCAGGGCACACTTTTTATCCCGGCTGACAGCCATTTATCGAAATCATTCATGAATTGCAGCGTAACCAATCATTTATCGGGGGCCGCTCAGGTGAAGTCGCGTTTCGTCGCTCATTTAGCCCCTTCAGTTTCACCAGCGGTATGGTCTGGCTCGTTTTTCGGGGCCGTGAATGCCGTTCTCTCCATTTTGGGACTGCTGGTAATTCTGTGCTTATCGGCGAACGCTCGTGCCGATGACCTTTCAGCGTCCCCTGGCGCTGAAGGTGTTGACCTGGTATCCCCGGCCGAGAGTGTATCCCCGGCCGAGAGTTCCTCGGCTGAGCCGATTCCTGCAACCAAATCGGAAGACGTGCGTTTTCGGTTTTCGTTTAGTGGTGCACCTTGGCGAGAGGTGATGAATTGGTTGGCAGACGAATCCGGCATGGCGCTGCACGTTGGCGATTTGCCAGCGGGCAGTTTCACCTATTCCGACCCGAGCGAACTCACGATCGACGAGGCGATTTCGCGGGTTAACTTGTTCCTGATCCCGCAAGGTTACTCGATCGTCAAGCGCGGCACCTTGCTTTCAGCGATCAGCTTGGTCGACCCACGCAGCCTGCAACAACTCGACGCGCTGGCGACTCCCACACCGATCACTGGTCTCGATCAACGATCCGAGCACGAAATTGTCAAGTGTATGGTGCCCTTGGGAAATGTGAACGCAGACGAAGCGATCGCTGAATTGAAACCGTTGTCGTTAATGATCGCTCCTGTGCTGTTGCCGAAGTCGAATCAGTTGATTGTGACGGAAACGGCGGGGAAATTGAAAAGTGTACTAGCAGTTTTGCGGGCGTTGGATGTTCCCGAAACCGAGTCGGTTGTTCGTCGCTTTGAACTTCGTCATGTCGACGTCGCGACAGTGATGATGGTCGCAGGTTCACATATCGGCCTGGCCTCAGGTGCAACCGAGGGCCCGGAAATCAGTATTTCAACCGACTTCAGCGGTAAGAATCTTTATGTAAATGGATTGCCCGATAAAGTTGATAGGCTGGAATCTTTCATCAAGATTCTGGATGTCGCGGATGAGGCTGCGAAACCTACCTCCGACATGAAGTTGCGGTCGTACCCGATAACAGGCGATAATTTGCAAGATGTCTATAGTGTTTTGCAAACCATCCTCGAGGGCAGTTCACTGCGTCTGTCGATGCAGCCTAGCACGAAAAGCATCGTCGCTTATGCAGATGACTCGGTTCACCAGGTGATCGATAACACGATCAAAGAGATGCAGGCACCTGCGATCGATTTTGCTGTGATTGATCTCAACAGTCTCGATCCTTATTTCGTTGTCAACCTGATCGGTGAAATGTTTAAGACGGTTGATTCGTCATCGAGCACCCGCGACAGACGTTCGGGTGAAGAGGTGTTGCCGCCGGGACCCAAGGTGGACGCCGATCCGGGTAATCGACGCCTGTTTGTGCGAGGCACTTCAGCCCAAATCGATCAAATTAAACAGATGGTCGTTAATCTTGATACTCGAAAGGCCGCTGGCCAACCCGTGCGAGTTTTGCCTCTTCGTGGTCAAAGTCGCCAGCAAGTGTTGGAAACTGCTGGAAGAATCTGGCAAGGCGATAATCGTGTTCTAATTTTGCCGTCCGCTGATTTAATGGGAGATCAATCGGGACCTATCGAACGTGTGATCCATTCGGATTTACCGACTGGGCGTCCGGTATCTACGCCGATCAAATTGCCGTCTGCACCAGAGGATCGATTCGAAGCCGGTGACATTCGGAAACCTAAATCAGCCGAAAGCGATGCCGCTGAAGCGTTTGTTTCGGTAAACGCAGAGATCGTTGATAGCGAATGTGTGGCAACCGTCGCTCCGACCAAGCAAGTTAAAGATTGTGCGATTAGAGGACAGTTGATTCCCGAAGGGATCCTGCTTCAATCCAGCGATCTCGATGCGCTCGATCGATTTCAAAATCATTTACTTGAGGTCGCCGAATCGACACGAAAAACCCCTTCACCACCGGTTATCTACTATCTGAAGTATGTCAACGCAGAAGATGCTGTGAAAATGTTGGCAGACTTGCTCGACGGTGGGCGGTCGTTGGCGCCACCGGTTGGTGGTACGCTAATCAATGGCAGGTCGACTGGTTTTTCGAGCGGTGGATACACGGGAAGTTTGACTTGGAACAAAGAGGGCGCGACGACTTTGACGGCCGGTACCGCGACGGTCGTTTCAGATGCACGTTTGAATCGTCTAATCGTTCAGGGAACGACGGAAGATGTTGCAGTGATCGACGAGTATATGAAAATTGTCGACAAGGGCAGCAGTATTACTGACATTGAGACCTTCGGGCGATCTCATGTGATTGAGCTGACTTATACGAAAGCAACTGTGGTTGCCGAGATGGTCAAGCAAGCGTTCGTCAATCGTATCGCCGCTAATCCGCAATCCAGCCAACAAAGTGGACAAGCCGATAATCGCCCG
>DNWZ01000594.1 GCA_003506095.1 Planctomycetaceae bacterium
GCCGACCACCGACGAACATCACGCGGCCGATCACGCCTGACCGACCATCGATTGGCGGTAATAGGCCGAACTATAACAATCGTCCGGGTGCAAATGATTGGGTTCGCCCAGGATATCCCGACAGACCCATCATCGGCGATCGCCCTGACCGTCCGATCATCGGCGGAGGAAATCTGGTTGTTGGTGGTGGCAATTCAAACATCAATATCAACAACAACGTTAACAATTGGTTCGGCAACTCGAACTGGGGTTGGGGGAATCAATCAGGATGGAATCAAGGCTGGGGTTGGAACTCCGGCTGGAATCAACCATCTTGGTACAACGGCCATTGGAATGCGCATTGGGGAACCAGCTGGTACCGTCCGGCACCGAACTATTATGTCGGCTGGGGCCTCGGAACTTGGGCAACCTATACAACCTTTGTAAATCCATATTACGTTCCAACCACCACAACCGTTTACAACTATGCTCAACCGATCGTGGTCGACAGCGTCGCTCGGTCGGCACCACTGCAATCGGCGGAACGTGTTGGTGATGAACCCGATGCCGACACGGTTGCCCTTGAACTGTTTAACGAAGGTGTCGCGGCGTTTTATGATGGCAATTTTGTCGTCGCGTTGAATAAGTTTGATACCGCGATGCATCGATTATCAGGCGACCCCGTGCTGCACGAAATGCGGGCGCTAACCTATTTCGCCCTTGGAAAATACCAGGAATCCGCAGCCGTGCTCAACGCGCTGCTGGCTGCATCGCCTGGCATGGACTGGACGACATTGAGCGGGTTGTATGGTGATATTGAACTTTACACGCAACAATTGCGCAAACTGGAAACTCATATTGAGGCCAACCCCAAGGATGCTGCCGCGTTGTTCGTGCTTTCTTATCATTATCTGGTCACCGGTCATGTCGAAGACGCGGTCGATCTGTTGGCCGATGTGGTTCAGTTGCAGCCCAGCGATACGACCGCCACGCAAATGTTGCGTGCGTTAACCGCAGCGGACGACAGACCGCAAACGCCAGCATCAGGCGAAGCTCCGCCGGCGAAGGCGGTTGACGTATCGCGAGTGGCCAATAGCAAAAAAGCGGACGACTCGGACCAATCCGCCGACGATGATCAACCGAAAACCGATTTGGTCGGAAAATGGATCGCGACGCCGACGGGTGTGACGATCACGCTGGAGGTGACTGAGGCATCGACGTTCACGTGGCGTGCCGAGCCGAAACCGGTCGATGACAAGCCAGCGGCGGAACCGATGGAGTTAAGCGGCGACGTGTTGGCTGGTGGCGAGACACTGATTCTGAACACCGAGTCACAAGGTGCGATGACGGGTCAAGTGGAATCTGGCGGCGCCGATCAATTTCGTTTCATCGTTCCGGGTGGTCCACCTGATGATCCAGGGCTGACGTTCAATCGTCAAAAGTAAAGTCCGAAGCTGGCTGACGTGTTTCGCGACAGGACAAAACCAGCTTGAACAAGTGAAGTAGCGGGATTCGCCAGAGTTCCGACTGCCCAAACTTCCAACGGAAGTCTGGTGACATCCGCTACGCCTAATCCCGTCACTTCTTGATCACACGATGCTTAGGAACGATGCGGGGTGGTAGGCTTGACCAACGATTCAAGTTCGTCGTCTTCGTCATCGCTCCTCTTGGACGCGCGGTACTCGGCCAGCAAGTTCGCGGGGTCAAGATTTCGGAGCGCGGGGAAAGACGATGCAACGGTTGCGATCAACGCCGCTCCGCGCATTGCCCAAAAGATTGTTCCTGCTGTCGCTGCACTCAAGGTTGCGTTTGCCGTCGTAACGATTGCCGCCTCCAGCTTGAAATCCGATAAAGAAGACTTCGAGATATCGTTTAGTGACATCATCGCCGCAATCAACTCGGATCGAATCAAGCTGGCACGATCAATGAAGCCTCGGTCGCCAAACCGAGGTTGGTTAAAATCATTTGTGAATACCCATCCAATGCTCTGCAGCGATCGTTGGTCTGATTCCAAGCTGCGAAGATTATTTTCTTTGGCCGTGTATTGCATCGCGACGATCGTCGACTCCATCATTGGTTCGGTGGTCGCAGCAGTTGAACTTGTGGCAACATCCGCGTGGAGTGCAACTGCTGGGTCGCCTAGCAAGGCTTCAACGGGCTGGTCTTGATTGCTCGGATTGGCGTCAGGCAAGGGGCCCGGTGCGACAGGCGATGCTGGTGGGGCAAGCGTTTCCTGAATCGGCAATGCCAGCGTGGTGATCTGAAGTTCGACGATTTGGCTGTACAACCGTCCGTCGGTAACCCTGTAGCGAATCACATCTAGCGCTGCATATTGTGCCGCAGGCTGATAAACCAAGGATCCATCGGGTGTGAAAGTCAACGTGCCCCATGTCGGGCCGCTAACCAACACAAATTGAATGGCATCGCCATCGGGATCGTAGTCGTTCACCAAGGGGCCGGGCGCTGTCAATGTCAGGCGACCGTTTGGTAGGATCGTATAAGATTCCGACGCTGCGATGGGGGCTTGGTTATTGGTCGAAATGTTAATATTTACGTATCGTACTGCCGTCGAACCGTCACTATCTTGGACGGTAACTTCGTAGATAAGATTCAACTGTTGATCGGTCAGCAGATAGTCAAAAAATACGTTGTTTGAATCGAACAACCAACTCAAACTGCCCGATTGACTGCTCGAACCAACCACGTTTTGCGTCACTGAAAACATCGCCAGAACTTCGGCGGTTGTTGATGGCAAGCCTGCGACCGTGCCACCGATCGAGACTCCTGTTACCGTAGCTGTGACGACATTGCTGCGGTCGATGTCGGCAACGGTCATCGTCCCCGTTGCCGTTAGTGTTCCGCCATTTTCAAGCAAGTTTGCCGTATCGCGATCCGATCCGACGATCGTGATCAGCGGCGTGTCATTGCGTCCGCTGATGGTGATGCTGAGTGTTTGTTGATCGCTCACGCCTTGGGCATCTGCAGCCCGGTAGACGAACGACACGGTACGCGATTCACCGACCGCCAAGTCTTGGAAATCGCTGCCCGGCAAGAACGTAAATACGCCATCACTGGCAACCGAAACGCTACCTTCGTTTGGCCCGGAGACCAGCGAGAACGTCAATGTATCGCTGGCGTCGACATCGCTGGCGATTAATTGACCGGTGATCGTCGATTCGTCTTCATTGCCATCGACGGATCCGGCAATTGCCACAGGCGCGTCGTTCGTGCCTTCAATCGTGATCGTCACTTCTTCGGAATCGCTTGCCCCGGCGGAATCGACGACGGTGATGGTATAAATGAGCATCAACGATTCGCCGCTGGCCAAGTAATCGAACGAGTCGGTGTCGGAATTGAACGACCAGTGAAGCGTTCCGGTGGTGCTATCGGCGGCGATCACGTTGGAGTTCACTGCCAGCATCGACCGCAGGGCCGCGGTGTTCGAAACCAGTCCCGTCGTTGTTCCGCTTGCGACGACATGCGTGACCTCCGCTGCAACCGTATTGGAAAGATCAACATCGGTGACCGACAAGGTGCCTTGTGTGACTAATCCGCTATCGGTTTCCGCGATTTCGGCAGTTTGCGAATCACCAGTATTGACGGTAATCAAAGGCGAATCGTTGGCGCCTGCAATGGTGATCGAAATCTGAGTGGTACTGGTCAAACCACCGCTGTCTCGCATCGTATAAGTGAAAACATCTTGTAATGTATCGGCGGATGACGCGAGTGCTTCAACAAATGGGTTGTCGTTGTCAACGTTATAAGTATACGAGCCGTCTGGATGGATGATGATCGAGCCGAAACTGCCGTGAACGTTTGACGCCACACCGCCTGCGGCTGAAGCCTGGACACCAGCGCTGACGCCGATCACGGTCTTGGTATCGCCCGCGTCGATGTCGGTGTCATTGGCCAGGACGTTGCCCACAGGCTGGAAGCCTATGGCGTTGTTCGCCACACCGCCTGCTTCGATGGCGAGCGCGGTGTCGGCAAAGGCGACCGGCGCCTCGTTGACATCAATCACGGCAATCGACATGGTGGTGGTTGCCGTCGATCCGTCGATGCTGGTTGCCCGTACAATGATGTTGTGCGATGTCGCGGTTTCGAAGTCTAGCAGGGTACCATCGGCGACGGTTACCATGCCGGTCGCGGAATCGATGGTGAAACGACCATTGGCATCGTCATCAAGCGAGAAGGTGACGGAATTGTTGGTCGAATCTTGATCGATCGCGAACGCCCTGATCCCGACCGGTGAACCGTTCGTCGCACCTTCTTGGACTTCATTCGTATTCGCAACAAGATCGACCGGGGTTGAGACGTCAAACTCATCGAGATCGTTGATCGCGATGTTGAACGACTGCGTTGCGGTTGAACCGTCGCTGGAGGTTGCTTGGACGGTGATGGATCGCGTGGCGCCGTGAGTTTCGCGATCGATCGCAG
>DNWZ01000277.1 GCA_003506095.1 Planctomycetaceae bacterium
AAGCGATGTTTTTCGTTGGCCCCACGGCAATACCATGAACCGCAATCTGGTCCGCACGCAAAGCATCCACGAGTGTTTCAAACTTTGCGGAGTCCGAAGCCAATTCAATCGAGGCAGCATCGCCGATGTAAACCAGACTGCGAGTTTCACCACGGGCGCCTGCCAGCAACGACGCGCGAGCAGTCTCCAGCGACGCAGAAAGATTCGTATTTCCCAACGGCAATCGGCGGCTTAACTTGTCGACGGCACCGCGTATTGCGGACAAGTCCTTGGCGTCGATCGGCTGGCACAATGCGGTTGTGGAAACGTCTGCGGCAAACAATTGCACCGTGTCACCGGCCCGCAATCCGGCCAACATGGCGTTCAGGGCCGACATTTGGTCTGCTCGATACGCACCACCTTGGCTGGCCGAAGTGTCGATCACAATGCTTAGCCTTGCCGGACCACCGCCAACGAGTTTCAGTAAGGCATCGTCGGCCGGTGGTTGCACCGAAGCGGCAAAGTAGCCCTGGCCCGATGCATCCTCATAAGTTGCGACCCGGCTGGCCAGTTCGCCACCGCTGATCGGGGCCGTTTGAGCTTCAGCGGCTAGCGGAATGAGGCTTGATACCAGCCCAATAGCTGCCAAAAGTGTCCCAAGTCGAAAGTCGCGTTGTTGTCGCATCCGAAAAATCTCCAAAACGAAAATCTGGTCGAGGTATCGAGAAAAGGCCCCAACCGATGTTGCCGATTGTCTGTTTATGTCGCTGTCTTTTGGTCGTGGTTGCCGTTTACCCAACGATTGATTTATCAACCGTCCGCTCCGCACACCGACGACCAACCCTTGATTCAATTTGCACTGCCATCTTGCCCGAATAAATCACGCTACTATCCCTGAGTCTATTCAACACTCGAAAAATCGCGATAGAAAACCGCCAGATTTCGTAAATGGTGACTCCGGCTGTGGCGGTCGCAACTGTTGCAATATGCAACAGTTGTTCAATTCCGCCTCAAGCAAAAACGACATTGGGCTTTGAATCAGGTGTCGCGGACACGAATTAGCGAGTGGTGTGCCAAAACTCGACAACCAAGCGGTTTCGATAGAAAAGAACCGTGGTCAAGATCTGTGCAGTGCACCCCGCTGAGGAACGAACTAGTTCATTCCGCTTTTAAGCTCACCATTTCGCCTTCAAGCTTGGCGATTTCGGCCTGTAATTGAGCCACTTCCTCTGGGTCATCTTGCTGCTGTTTCGCACCCGACAACCGCAAACGCAACGGCTCGAGTTTCTTCTTGATCACTTCGTACCGCTTCTTCGCTTTTTTATCCATGAATCGTTTCGTGCAAATTGAAAGACAAGAACTAGAAAGACTAGGCTCTGATTGAAAACAGGCCGGCCATGCCGATGCGGCCCATCCAGGGGGCAATTCCGGCGATTGGTGCTCGCCGGTCGCTCGGACATCGCTCTCACACAGTTTAACCGATTGCCAGACCAGACGAGTCTCGACCTGCTAAATAATGGCCCGCCTAGCGGCACGAGGCACGATCAAACGGCACGATCAGCCCAAGAGGCCTGGTCACGATGCAATTCTCCAGCAGTCGCCCGCAACCTCGGCCGCTGACGTGCATTGAGGCCCGAATCGGACTCGGCATCCATCGCACCTTCACGAAACAGGTGGATGTCCATTTGAGGGAACGGAATGGTGATTCCGGCAGAATCGAGTTGCCGCTTAACCTCAACGGTCAACATCTCCCTCGCGGCAAAAAAGTCCGCCGATGCTACCCAAGCCCGAACCATCCAATTAACACTGCTCGATCCCAAATCGCTCATGATCACCATGAATCCTCGCCCTTCGCCCTGAATCACGCGGTCTCCCAAGGCTAAGCATGCATGGGTGAGTGCTTCGCGAGTTCGGTCGATATCGGCGCTGTATGCAACGCCAACCAATACTTCAGCGCGACGGTGTTGATGGTAGCTGACGTTTTCGATCGTACTGCCAGAAATCGAACTATTGGGCACAATGATCCGCCGGTAATCCGGTGTGTCCAAGGTTGTGGTGAACAGATCAATCTCGTTAACTTTTCCCATCACTCCTGCGGCATTGATCACGTCGCCGACCTTAAACGGGCGGAAGACCAGTAACAGCACGCCTGCCGCAAAATTGCTGAGCGTTCCTTGAAACGCAAGTCCGATCGCAAAACCTGCCGCGGCCAGAATCGTCGCCAAACCACCAAGCTTGACTCCCACCTGGCTCAATACCGCACCCACAACGCCCAAAAGAACGCCATAGAAAATCACTTTGCCAATGAACTTACCGAGCGTTTGATCGACTCGTCTGCAAACCGGTCCGCTGGCGACCCGCGATAAATAACTGGCTAGCAAGTAACCAACGAAAATCGCCAACAGCGATAAAGCAGCGGGCAATAAATAGCCCGCCGCTAAAAGTGTGATCGCCTCGATGTCGCCTTGGATCGCACGTTGCACCGTATGCAGTACAGTTTCAACCGATTTCTCAGTAATCGATTCGCCAGCATTCTCAACCATTTTGCTTCCTTGCATTGTGCGCCAAGCATGATGTGCCTACGAGGCTTGGGGGCCCCACGGGGACTTGTATCGTACACCACCGATTGCGGTAAAGACGAATACAAACCTCAGCCACCCGAACCCAAGATTGACGTTGCCAAACATGGCTTTGGAATGGTACCCACACGATCGACCACAACGTGTGATGGGTCCAGCGATCCTCTTTTCAGGACGTTAGGACAATCACTTGAGTCGAAATTGAGGTAAATCCAATGCCCTATGGAGTCTATCTGAGCGCATCGGGCGCAAATGCCCAAAGCCATCGTTTGCAAGTGCTCAGCAATAACCTCGCAAACGTGAATACTTCTGGATTCAAGCCCGAGTTTCCCGTTTTGCAGGCCAGATTCGCAGAACTGATCGACCAAGGGCACGTTTCGCCCGGACTAGGTGGCATTGATGACGTCGGCGGTGGCGTCACGATCCAGCCCGCCGTGACCAGCTTCGATCTCGGCGCGATGCGCAAGACAGGCAACGACACCGACTTCGCGATCAACGAACCGAATGCTTTTTTTGTCGTTGAACGCGACGGCCAACAGATGTTGACCCGATCAGGAAACTTCCTGTTCGACAGCGCCGGCCAAATGATCACTCAATCCGGTGAAGCGGTATTAAGCAGCTCCGGAACTCCGATCCGTATCGCCCCCAACCTGCCTTATCAGATTCAGTCCGGTGGTCGAATCGTGCAGGGTGGTGAACAGTTCGAATTAATGTTGGCAAAACCAAAATCCTTTGGTGACCTGTCCCATGCCGGCGGCAATCTATTCAAGCCGATGGCTGAATTTGATCTTGCCGCCGCCAATGAACGGCCTGTAACCAACGGAATGCTAGAATCGTCAGCGGTCAGCCCAACTGGCGCGATGATGGAGTTGATCGAAGCCTCACGAGCCTATGAGGCGAACGTACGAATGATTCAAAACCAAGACACCGTTGTCGGTTCACTGATAAGTCGTGTGTTGCAACGATAGGCCTTTTGACCATTTACCTCAATTCTTTCTAGGTCGACAGCACCATGTCGGTACAAACCTTATACACCGCCGCCACCGGTATGGGGGCGATGGAAACCAAGTTAGATGTGATCGCCAACAATTTGGCCAACATCAACACCACCGGGTTCAAGAAAGACCGTGCAAACTTCGAAGACTTGCTCTATCGCACGGAAGTTTATCCCGGGGCTCGTGATGCAACACAAACACCCACAGCCGTCGGTACGCAAATCGGCTTGGGAGTTCGCGTGACCAGCACCCAGACCGATCAACGCCAAGGCACCCTGCAACAAACCGGTCGCGATCTCGATATCGCGATCGAAGGCAATGGCTATTTGCGAGTCCTCGATCCGCTCACTCAAGAAACGTACTATACTCGCGCCGGAAATCTAGACATCAATGCTAATGGGCAATTGGTAATCGGATCGGCACAAGTCGGCCGCTTGCTCGATCCGCCAATCCAGATCCCGCCCGATGCGACCGCCGTCGTGATCAACAGCAACGGCGAAGTGATGGTGCGACAACCCGGCGCTGTCGAGTTGGCGATTCAGGGACAAATCCAACTGGCTCAATTTATCAACCCCGATGGATTGCTGAAGGTTGGGCAAAACATGTATGGCCAAACCGATGCTTCAGGCCCCGAACAACCTAACAATCCCGGACAAAACGGCCTGGGGGTTCTTCGTCAAGGAAACCTCGAAGCATCCAACGTCGAACCGGTTCAGGAATTGATCGATCTGATCACGACTCAACGTGCATTCGAATTGAACAGCCAGGCTGTACAGGCGGGCGATCAAATCATGCAGAATATTTCCAACCTTCGACGTTAGTATTCTCAATAATATAATTTAATATCTCCATCGTTCATCAATGCAAAGTCGTGCGCAGCGATGGTTTGTTGATACACGCGTTACCTATGACAATCGCCAGATCGTTCCTCCTTTCCATCTGTCCGATGGTGTTGTTAAGCGTAGCTGTTGCCAACGCCCAAACGCCTGATTCGACTAGCGGTCACCTTGATCCAATTTCCGCAACCGGAGTCGCCCAAACTTTCAACTATTCTGTGCGACTGAACAGCATATGCAACGTTTCGTCACCACTGATCCGATTGCGTGATGTTGCCACACCCATCGGCCCCGCATCCACCTGGTGGGAGCGGGCCAGCGGCGTTGTCATTGGGATGATGCCTATCGACGGTGACGAAATGGTGATCGAACGAGATCGGCTAAACATCGCAGTCGATCAAGATGCTTCCATTCCACGCATTGACTGGACAGGGGCTACTTCCGTTCGAGTTCGGTACGTTCCGGCGAAAGTGGGCAGTGACACAAATCCAAATCTTTCAAAGCCTCCCTCCGTTCCTCTGGCCAACACAAACTCGGCAACGTTACCTTCCCAACGGCCAGTCGTTTTGACAACCGCCACCACGTCGATGCCCGACGCAACCGCCAATGCAACGACCGACTTGCCTGCATTGAACCCCAATGATTCCGACCGCGTCGTGCGGTTGATTCATTTCGCAGTCGACCGCATCGATCTATCGCTGCGAGATTCTTATGACATTATTATCGACCCTGCACAGATTGCACTTCGAAAGCTAGCCGAAGTTCGCCGAGTCGACCGCATTGAGTTTCTATCGCCACCGACCGAAGGCGCGATTTCAGCGAAGGTTTTTGGCGTAACGTCGCGACACGAAATCGATCAGACGATCGAAATAAGTTTCGTTACCAGACCGATGGTCGTCGTCCCACGTGAAAGTTTGCGTCGTGGCCAGATCATTACGTCAGCGGATCTAACGTTGGTGCCGGCTCCACGTGGGTATCCCATCGAATCGGCAATTACAAATATTGACGATGCAGTTGATATGCAAGTCGTAAATGTATTACAGAAAGACCGACCGATCTCCCCTACGTCGATCACTCGCCCGGTTCTGATTGAGCGAGGTGACTTAGTGGAGATCCATGTGGTCGGTGGTGGAGTAACGGTTGCAACAAGCGCAAGATCGTTATCCAAGGGTGCGGCAGGTGACCTGATTGCCGTCGAAACTTTAGAGCCTAGGAAAAAAATTATCGCGAGGGTCGCGAGATCGGGTCTGGTTGAAGTCTTTACACGTCCGCCAAGGGTGCGCTGATGATTTTATCGACTCGAATCCTAATCTTCTCGCTGTTGGTGGCTGGCGTTTGTTCGCGGTCGCTCGCACAACAGTCGTCTTTGTTTCACGAGCTGCCCGCCGGCACCTCGGCGATGTATACGCCGCAAGGTCCTTTGGTCGAACTGCCGGGAAAACGCTCCGTCCCCACAGATCAACCTGTTGCACAACGAGTGGCTCCGGATGTTGGGATGGCAGCGGCAAGTTGGACATACATGCCACCGCCGCCACGTCGCACGTTTCGATTGCAAGAGATCGTAACGATTCGGGTTGACGAACTTGCCCGCGTAAGGGCACAGGGAAGGGCCGAGTCAAGACGAAACATGTTCTATGACGCATTGTTAAACGATTGGGTTTCACTTTCCGAAGGCAAATTGCGCCCCGCCCAGCAGGCCGATGGTTCCCCTCGTGCCAACGGCCTTTCGAACCAACAGTTTCGCGCTGAAGGCTCGATCGACTCACGCGAATCGCTCGCTTTCAGCATCGCCGCACGGGTAGTTGATATCCAGCCAAACGGAAACCTTGTGTTGGAAGCGAACAAGACGATATGGGTCAATGACAATCAATTCGAAACAGCCCTGACCGGAATCTGCCGCGCCCAAGACATAGCACCAGACAACGTTGTTCTTAGTCGTGACTTATTGGACCTTCACATTCGCAAGAACGAAAAAGGACAGTTACGAGATAGTTATAAGCGAGGTTGGGTTACCCGCTGGCTGGGTGAACTGAATCCGTTTTGATGATTGGCATGAAAAATATGAACACCCGAATCGCAATTCTATTCGCTTTAAGTCTGATCGTTGCGGCTGACGCCGTTGCGGCCGGGCTGAAATTGGGTGATATCTGTCGTGTGAAGGGCCAAGAAGTCAATACGCTGCAGGGTCTAGGGCTGGTCGTCGGTTTGCGCGGCACCGGTGACAGCGATGCAGCGCCAACTGCCCGCGCGCTGGCTCGAATGATGCAGCTAATGGGCGGTCAGGTGGCACTGGATTCAGCCGGCGCATTAAACCTTCGTGATATCAAAGATGCAAAAAATGTCGCCCTCGTTTTCGTGACGGTGAAGGTTCCGGCTGTCGGAGCTCAACAAGGCGACCTGCTGGATGTTTCGGTCAATGCGATCAGTGCCAAAAGTCTCGATGGGGGCTATCTGATGCTGACGCCATTGCTGGGCCCCCGAGCTGACAATCCAAAAGTGTTTGCATTAGCGCAAGGGGCATTAAGTGTTGCATTGGACGGGCCGCCGACAAATGCGAGAATCCAAGGTGGCTGTAAAATGGAGTCAACCATTACGGCAGAGTTTCACGAAAATGGCTTGTTAACGTTAGTCCTTGATCGCGACTTCGCAGACTTTGACACAGCACAGCGGGTCGAAGACGAGATCAATAACCTGCCAGGATTGACTCTAGGCGATTCCGCTGTTCCTGGTGTCACGTCGTCCCAGCGACGCACCCGGGCGCAAGCGAAAGACCAACTACACATCGAAGTGTCAATACCCGAACTCTATCAACCTAACCCGATCAAGTTCGTCTCGTATCTGCTGAATATCCCGATCCAATTGAGCAATCGGTCATCACGGGTTGTCATCAATGAGCGAGATGGAATTGTTGTGATTGGTGAAGCGGTCGAAATCGCCCCAGTTTTAATCACTCATCGCAATCTTCGGATCGAAGCTGGCGGTAAACCCTTTGACAGTCTAGTTCCCATCGGCCAACAGCCGCCCGAGGGGAACGCTAGTCTGAAAGCATTGGCGGATGCTCTCAACGCGCTCGACGTTTCAACCGAAGACTTGATCGCCATCATCAAAACGTTGAAGAAGAAAGGCGATCTTTACGGCGAGGTCGTATTCGAATGATTCGTCCCACACATTCCGCTTCGCCGATTTCAGCGTCGCTATTGCCCGCAATGGACATTCCGCGTGGCCCGAAAACTGGCAACGTCTTCGAACTTATGCCGCCAGGGACCGAGGAAATCTTAACCGCTTCGCCGGATTCACTCGGCGGACAATCCCCAATCAATCAAATCGCATTCGGTGGTGATGTGGTTCGATATGGAACATCCGACAAACACATTTTATCTGACAAGTATACTGTCGACGAAGACGCGACACCCAAGGACCCGCTTCGCGAAGCATTTCGAGATTTTGTCGGACAAACACTCTTCGGGCAAATGATGTCATCGATGCGGAGCACGGTCGGAAAGCCCGCTTATTTTCATGGCGGACGTGCCGAAGAAATCTTTAGTGAACAGCTTGATCGAGTCATGGTGGAGAAGATCACCGAAGCATCCGCAAGCACCGTCGCCGACCCAATGTTTGAACTTTTCAATATGCAGAGAAGCCAATGAGCCAGTCGACCGGGACGCCAGATCTCTGGACCACGCGTGTATCGGATTACCTTGACCAATTGCAAAGTTGTGTCGAGCGACTAGATGAATCACTCGATGAAATGCGGATGGGGACGAAGCGACTCGAAATAAGTCAAGTCGATCAATCGCATCAAGAACTAGCCGCAGCGCTAGAAGACTTGGAGTCATTGATTGCCGCTCGTGAAGAATTGATACGTGCCGACGATGCACCAGGGCCGGGCATGACGATCCGTGATATCCTGGCGACACAGGATGACGAATTTTCACAATCGCTTGTCCAGAGGTGCAGCCGAATATCGAAGGATGTGGATGCGAGTCGCGAGCGCGCGGTCGCTTTGTTCGTTTGCCAATTTCATTTGGCTGACCTATCGCAGTCGCTGCTTTCCATAATGCGTGGGACGCCTGGTCGCCAAACAACCTACAACAACGCTTCCGATGTACGTCGACCGACTGATGTGGGCGGTTCCATTTTAAACAAGTCGGCCTAGGTAGAAGTTTATGATGATCACGCTATTGGGCGACTCACGATTTCGCAGTTTCCTCTGCCTTTCGTTGGCTCTTGTTACAATCCAGGGCCGATCGAATGCGTCCGATCCTACCGTCGCCCAAGATTTTGTCTTACTCAGCAACGGAAATGTCATTGAGGGAAAGGCGACTGTTATCGGAAGTCATACGATCATTGATCGTGGCGATGGAAATGCGTTGAAGTTGGCGTCACATCAAGTTGTGCATTCCGCGCCGACGCTGATGGATCTGTATCGATACCGCCAGCAACAGCGCCAACAACCGCATGTTGAAGGCTTTCAAAATGATGCGAGATGGTGCTTACGCCATCATTTGCTCGAC
>DNWZ01000172.1 GCA_003506095.1 Planctomycetaceae bacterium
AGACGTCGGCCATCGGTACCCGTGATGACGCCGTGTACCGCGTCGAGCTGGACACAGGAGAGGGCATAAAGCAGCGACTTATGGGTCGCAACCTTGGGGCTTCATATTGCTTTTGACTGTTAATCAGTCAAGCGAATGCTCCTTCCCTGAAGACCCCTTGGTGTTTGAATGGGGACGAAGCTCACTGAAATTCCTCGGCGAAAAATGAAGGAGCCATCGATAAACTCATCGTTGAGGTACACATCGGCAGGCAGAGTGGGGTGTCTGGCAAACCCAACTCGGCCGCCTTCGATTACTCGCTGAATAGTGGCGACAACACGTGCGGAATCGCTGACCAACATTTCCGACTTTACGCGATTTCCGTTAATCCGTTCGGTATGGGCTGATGCGAATCTCGTTTCAAGAGATTCGCCAAGGTTGGCCGTGGGCTGCCAGGGCAACTTTAGCAAGTGCTTATATAAAGCCTCCCGATCTAGACGTACAGCCAAAAAGCGGCCTTGCTTGACCGTTCCAGGAGGTAGTAGAGGAAGCTCAATTCCTCCGGCGCGATCGTTAAAGTTTAGTGTATCAGACGCTTCATTAAACACGATTAAATGTCGAAAAACGAGGACGCTACTTGCGTCAATCAACTCGATTTTGATTGCCGAGAGGTCTCGATACTGACGAAAAACCGCTATGTCGTGCAGCCATTTTTCACGAGCCCCAGGGGCACTCCATGGCAACGGTAAGCCAAAAGAATTCAGAATAAACTCTGCGGTGGATAAGACTTTTCGAGCATCCAGCGCTGACCGTTCATTATAAGGCGATGTCCTCGTCTGCTGGTTAGTTCGGTGCGGTCTTCTGCTTGATTGGCGTCGGCTGGAATCGGCCGTTTGAGTGCCACGTCGGTGCGAGCTTGCAGGTGGGTCTGTAGGGTGGTTCGTGTAGTACACAACGACACCGATGAATGCCGCTGCCAAAAACAGTATGTAGATCATGCGGATCCCCTTAGAAAATTTTTTGAATCGAATGTGATGAGCGAAGAACGGTGTTTGCCTTCATAGCGAAGGACTGCCAAGGACGCAGTTAATTCCGGGACAGGCAGCCCCTTCGAGCGGGGCTGCAAAAACGCTTCTGCCATGGAGGGTTCAATAGCGACTCCTTTGACCGTTCGTCGGTGTGACTTCATAGGCGGCCGCCCCACGCGGTGTCATGCGTTCCACGAAAGTGACTTCGGTGCCAGGAATCATGGCGGAAACGCCTTTCCACTGCGAACGGTGTAAGAAAAGTTGCTTTCCAGACTTGTAAGCCGAGATCCATCCCCAGTCGCACGCGCCAAGTTTGGTGATTACCCCGCCCTGCCGATCATGAACGTTAGATTCCGTCACTTTCGGACCGGTCACTTTTTTGGTGTTCAGCTCCCACACTTTGGTCGCCGCCTCAGAATTCTTCAACGCCACCAGCACCTCAGCGCCAATTCGAGGAGAAGCTCCGATCTCGCTAATACCGCCCACGACACTCACGTATGTGGTTGTCCAAAAGTGGACAGGCTTAAAATTACCGCCGCTTAATTCGATAAAACCGAAGTCCCTTGCTCCAGTGCGCACAACCCGCCCCTGCCAAAGCTCTTTCACGCGTTGGGTGTCGGGGCAGGTGTTGCACAAGTACGCGATGCACCCCGATGCACGACCGGGACCAGCAAGGTTCATTCGTCGTGAACATGACGGACAAACAATACTTTTTGGATTAAAATGCATTGGTTTGTTTTTCATAAATATTCGCTCCGTAGTAAAAGCATCGAAAGGACATTTGTTAATGGCAAAAGTCTCGAATGTGTCGAAACCGGAGAGGCATTTTCGATTAGTCGAATCGATTAACGTCGGCGATGCTTACGTGCTTTCGGTGCTGATTGCCGTCCGATATGCAGCGTGCGTGGATTGGACGAATTAATTCGCTTTTGCTGGCGATTGATATTCTTCGGCCGGGAAGATGAGGACGGTTTTTGCTTGGCAATCCGAATCTGCCATGGATAAAAACCCAATACCGGTGCTATCAGGCAGGTTGGTAAACTTCGAAGGCGAGCATTATATTGAGCTGCTTCTTCATTTAACTTTTGTTGCGCTGCTCTGATGGATCCTTGGACGCCATATTCACTGGCCTGACTCGCGTTAACGGAAGCAAGGGCCTTTGCCTCGGGGTACTGGTTGTTATCGAACCAGGTTCCAGCATTCGACTTCGGTCGAGCGACAGTTCTCCGCTGCTTATTCTCCATGCGGCTCGCCCGACCAGAGTGCCTCGTACCAATGCTTCGTACTGCGACGCTTTCGCCTAGAATCGCCGCAATATCTGCCACCAGCCCACGGAGTCGTTCCCGCCGCCAAGTCAAGTCGGAATGAACGCGCCAAGCCCAAGTTGCTAAGAGCAGTCCCATCAGAAATAGAATGAGAAGCCAGAAGTCAGCCGGAATGGTTGCTAGGATGAATCCTGATTCAATCATGTTTGGTCCTTTAGCATCGAGAGAATGGATGACCGGTAATCGATCACCATTTAGCTAGAAGGGCCCTCCAGTCAAAAAGCGGAATCAAAAAATGCATCGAAGATGCTTTTAGTTTTGAGTGCCTGTCCTGCAGTTCAGTCGCGCAGGTAAGCAACTGGGCGGCTGATTAAATCCCTGGAGCAGCAAGAGAAACAAAACCATGACCATGATCTCGTCCACTGACTGGCACGCGCACCTGCCTTTCGTCACTGCGACGTTATCTGCCGCAACTTCATTCAGCGTGGGCGTCCCCTGAACTGGCTGGCGAGACGGGACGCTTCGGGTCGACCGAGCGGCAGGAGCGGGATTCAGTTGACCCGAATGGATGGGCTGGCCCGCTACGAGCGATCGACTCCTAGAAAAGAGGCGACTTGGGGAGGACTGGGCCGTCCCTCGTTAATTCTTACGGCATGCCTATCCCCGAAGCTCGATTGAAGAGCTTTCAGTCTCGGCCCATGGACCGTCATTCCCAAGCCCAATGAACCGCAAGGCCGTATGGGGTCTGCCAGACTTTAAATTTGGATTGGTTTCAGACAGCAGGGCGAAGTGGACCAATCCGCTGAAATAAAAATTTCACATTTTCAGTCCGTTTGGGAGCGGAATGCGACTTCTACAGTTAGCAAGGTTGAGACGGATTAATGTGATCGGTCGCCTTGCTGGTTGTTTCCCAAGTCGGGCATCGTCCCAGGGGGTTTTTGATGAAGAAGACTGTTTCCTGTGCATCCACTTTGGATGTGATTCCTGTTGGTGTGTTCCACGGTGGTGACGAGATTCCGCCGGGCACGTTTCACGGTGGTGACGAGGTTCCGCCAGGCACGTTTCACGGTGGTGACGAGGTTCCGCCGGGCACGTTTCACGGTGGCGACGAGGTTC
>DNWZ01000844.1 GCA_003506095.1 Planctomycetaceae bacterium
TCGCAGAGCGTGCTGCGATAAGGCGAGTGCCTATTTGATGGGTGGCACAAAATGCACTATGCGTTGGAGCACCAAGGCGGAGATCGCAGCACCGCCCGCGTGCGGACAATGTCTGGCATTGGGGCAAGGATCGCTCTTGATTGGATAAAACGAGTAGCTCATGTGAAATCCGTCCGTGATTTTCACAATCAATCCTCGCTAGCAAGATTCCACCAAGGTCAATCTCCCCCGAATTTCACTCCCCCTCAACTAAACTGTTACGCCAGCTTCGTGGCTATCGGAGTCTCGATTCTTGACATAAATGATTCCACCGGGGGCAATTGCAGGGCGGTGGCACCGAAGAAAGGATTTGTAGTGCGAAGCCGAAAGATCCGCAGGCCAAGCCTGCGGGTTCTATGCCAACGAAAATGAACGAATTGCCGTAACTGCGCTAAGCTTGTTACGGCCTATGGGAGCTACGAGATCATTTATATGAGGCTGTTTAGTTCGATTCCCAAACGCCTGCGGCGATCAATTCTTTCGTAGCGATCGCTTGCCAGCCTTTGTTTGCCGCGGGGCTGGCCGGGCTGGGGTGCAGGATGCGAGTGACGATCGGAGTACCTGCATCGTCGCTGTTATAAAGATTCGCAGTCGCACGCTTCAGACAGCCTTCGGCATAGGCTCCGACGCCAACGAGAAAAAGGGGGCTCAGTATTTGAATCACGCTTCGTAAATGTTCGTCGCAGACTTCGTCGAGCGGTTGGCGTTCATGAGGCGGCAACTTGTCCGGCGTGCGATTTCGGCCGGTTGATTCCATAAACACCAAAGGGCAGTAATTGACCACGAAGTGTTCTTGAAAGAATGCATCCGCAGTTTGGAAGCGATCGCGAAATAAACCCCACAAGCGTTGGCCGCTGACTTCGCTGCGTTTGCAAGCGAGCCCTTCGACGGGGCGTTTGGGATGTTCGTTCTCTGGTTTCTCGATCGGCGCATCGATGCCGAGCCAATCCTTGACCGCGTCGATTTGGCCGAACGGGACTCCGGTTTGGGCCATTCCCCACGGTCCCGGGTTCATCCCAAGAAACAGGACACGAGTCGAAGCCGGGTTGGCCATCTTTAAGAATTGGTGATGAGATTGTCGCGCATAACCGAGCGGATTGTAGACGTGCGTGACGGGTAAACCGAATCGCAGGTTGTCGACGTCGTCTGACAAGCGATCGGCTGCGGCGATCAATGCTTTGTGGGCGGCTGAGTTAGACCGAGCGGTTGCGGGAGAGCGTTTGGATGGGCCAGGCATGATGTTTTGGTGCGATCAGATTTCTAAGTACTCTTCGATCGCTTCGGCCAACGCATCACGATCCACGTTATGTCCTGTCCAGCGATGCAGTGCTGAGGCGATTCGGCCCACTTCCAGATCGATGGGATTGATACGCGCCGTTGTGGAATCGGCTTGGCCGCGCAGGATAGGCCAGGGGACGCCGGGCGGTGCTAAATAGACGACTAGCGACTGGGGGTGAAGGTCTTCCAGGAGTGATTCAATGATCGACTGATTCGCTGCGGGTTTTGAGCCCGATTTTTTTCCTGGTGCGGTCGTTTGCGGGCGTATCAGCAGCAGAGGGGCGTGCAGTGGATCGGGCACGGAGGTTGGGTCCGCCGATTCATCGGCGTCGGTTAGCCCTGATGTCGGATCCTCGTTAGCAATCGTGTTTTCTGGTGCCGCCACAGGTTTGGCAACGTTTGAATCTTCTGCACCGGGCCGCTGGAGACGGTTGGGCCAAGGCTCCAGTGCGGTTGCGCCAAGGCAATACGTCGACTCGGGCAAGCATTGCAGGAACGGTGTCATCAGCGATTGGAAGGTTGTTTGATCGCCCAGGAAAACGCAAGTGGAAAAGTGCGTGCCGATCCGTTGTTCGTGCTCGCTGATCAGTTGCCCAAGCGTGTCGCCGATGAAATTGCAGAGTTCCCACTTGCCTTCTGCGTTGCGGGCCAGCGCATCGCACCAAGGGGCGGGTTGGGCGGGATCTTGGCCGATCGGTTGGGCCGGATCGGTCGCGAACGCGGCAACGGAATGATCCGGTGACGCGCCCGTGTCGTCGGCCGAGTCTGCGGCGGCTTGCAGTAGGGCAGGGGAGGGCAGGGGAGGGCAGGGGAGGGCAGCGGATGCCGCGACGGCTGGTTTTTGCTGGTCGCGAACGATCTTTGCAACGGCCGATTGATGAGGCGGGGCGATCAGCGCACCGGCAAAGTGCAGCACGTCGATGCCTGCGATCGCGGTCGCCAGCGACTGTGGAGGTACATCAAATGACAAGCATTGCCAATCCATTCCCAGCGACTGGAGGATGCGAGAAATGCAAAATTGGGAGGGGTTTCCCGCGATCGGGTGCCCGATGACGCAGAGAGCGGTTTGGACGGGCGAATCATCCATGATCGGAGTAGCTGCCGTGGCGGTAGGGTGGGCGAATGTGTCATCATATCGAAAATGAGCGAACCGTTAATCGGCCCCAATGGGCCGCTTCGAATTTGGCCACCAGACGCAACCGACTCGCCCGCTGGGCAATCGGGCCAGGACCTATCGCCACAGCGATTGATGGTCGTGTTGTGGGGTGTGTGCGTCGTAGCGGTGCAAGTCGCAGGGTTCGTTTACCAACCGCTCCATCCGCCGGAGAACCTTTACCTGTTTGGGTTTTGGTTGGGAACCGTTTGGGCCGGTTGGGCAGCGGCGGTTTGGGTGTCGAGTCGTTGGGCCGCTCGTCCGCTAGCGCGGGCGGGGTTCCTGGTTGCTATGTTTATTTGGCACGGATCGGGAATGTCGCTGGTCAACGATGAAACGGCGGCTCGTTATGTTGTGATGTTGGGCGGTTATGGATTGATCCAAGCAATCGTTTTTCGCTGGGTTGGCATCCCACAGTGGCAGTCACAAGACAGTTTCAGCGACGCCATTGGAGCCGGTAATCGCGGCGATATCACTCGGCAGTTTGGTATTGGCGACTTGATCGCAATCACCACTCTGGTGGCCATTTTGATCACTGCGGGTAAATCGTATGAGACCCTGTTAGCCGATTCGTTTTGGTGGGGGTTGATCGTGGGCGAGGCGGTGTTGCTAGCCGTTGCAGTGCTGTCGGTGATGAGTGGCTTGGCCCAGCGATCGGTCGCAATCCTTGGCCTATTCGCCCTAGCTGTGGCTATCGGTATCGGCGGGTCGATCCTGTTGGATTTCATCGAATCGATGGTATCGAGCGGTATGCCGATATCGCTGTGGCCAATCTATGCGGTGCTGATGACGACGTTTTCGATCCTGATGGTCGGGTTTTCGGCGTTATCGATGGCACCTCTGCAAGGTCCCCCTGAGCCGGTCGAAGGTGTATCTGGCAAGGTGCCTGTTGAAAACGACAAAGGCGATCGCGAGACCGGCTCGCAATCGCCCTTGTAGGTCGTTTATCGAAAGAATTGGGCCACCAGTGGGGCCTTTATCGAATTACTGATCGCCTTCAGCAGCAGGCGCATCAGCAGCAGGTGCATCAGCAGCAGGTGCATCAGCCTTAGCTTCTTCAGCCTTAGGCTCAGTCGGTTCTGGCTTGTCGGCTGCGGGCTCTTCAGCCACCTTAGGCTCTTCAGTCCGAGTAGCCTGCATTTCGGCCAGCTTCTTCAGCGCGTCTTCCTTTTCCGAGTCGCTCTTTTTCTTGGCGGCTTCGGCATCGGTCAACTTCTTCTGCATGTCGGCAGCGGAGTCGGTTGCTTGCTTCAAGCTTTTCTTGAGCTCATCGCTTTCCTTTTTCGCCGCAGCAAGGTCGGTTTCCATTTTCTTGGCGGCGGCCGCAGCCACTTCACCAGCCTGTTTGGCTTTTTCTTCGGATGCCTTGAGCGACTCGGCCAATTGCTTGGCTTGGGCGGACATCTTTTCGAGTTCTGCTTTGGCAGCCACAAGTTCTTCTGACATTGCGACTTGAGCCGTTTCGGTTTCGCCGAGCTTGGTCTTCAGCGATTCGACTTCGTCGCCCAAGGCTGAGATTTGGCCGGTCAAAATCATGTTCAATTCGAACGACATACCCGAGGCTACCGCATCCGCGGGAATGGGAATGCCGCTGTCACTGCCACAGCCACTAGCGCCGCAAGCGGCCGCTGGCTCGGATGCGGTACAGCAATCGGTTGATTCCGAATCGCCGGGCATCGATTGGGCTGAAGTGACAACGCAGCATGTTTTGGAAGGGCCGCCGAGGTTCAACAGTCGCGGCCTGGCGGCTTGTGTGCCGGTGGCGAGCAATGCGGTCAGGAGAGATGCGCCGAAGATCGGCAAAGTTCTTTTCATGGGTAATATCCGTTGAGTAATCGAGGGTTCGCAGTGGGGATGCGATCAATAACACTTTATCTTAATTGCCCAGTCGGTTTAAACCAACACGATTGGCGGACTTGAGGTCTGAGAAGTTGCAACGTGGATGCAGGTAAAAGCGATTTTCCAATCTTTGATCAATCTTTTGTTCGTCCCAGCGACAGCGATAGGAATGCGATCACGCCGGAAACGGCGGCGATTGCGAACCCGATCAACGCATTGCGCAGCCAACGCGATTTTTCCTCAGCAACCAATTGGTAAACGTAGGGGGAGGCCAGTTCTGGTGAAAAATCTTCCATTTCTTGCCACTCACGCACCAGTTGTGCGTCTGGCATTTGCGAGTACAGCTGTTCGATTTCCGCGATATGATCCTCCGACGTGGCGGGAACTTCGATGGCGGCGTATCGGACGACGCAGTATGAAGCCCCGACGATCGCAATCGCGGCGATGGCCATCAGCAGCGCGAAAGCGGTTCGCTGGCCTGTTGCGGTACTGCTGGCCGGTGGCTTGGCAGCCGACTCTGCCGATTGCGACTGAAGTTTGCGGAGTTCACCGAGCTTGGGAACGGGAATCATTTTTCCGCACGACGGGCAAGCGATTTCCGATCCCGCACGACTGGCCGGGACATCCACCGTGGCGGAACAGAAAGGGCAAGGAAGCAACGGCATGGAAAATGTCCGATTCGGAAGCAAAAAATGGATACGAGGATGATAAGCGGCCGCACTGATTCTGCGATACCATAAAAGTTGTCGTTGCAGAACTGGACCTTTAGACGCAAATGACTAGAATCGTTTCAGCGGCCGCTATCCAGCCAAACGACCCACCGCCCCCGCTTCTCTCGGTCTTCACCGAGGCCCGTTGCGAGCAGGGTTATACAACGGACTGATTTGTCCGATATCTGCGCCCGCAGAACGACACTTTTATTTTTCTTCGACTAACGTATTGACCGGTGAAAGCAGCGACATGGCCAAGTGGCCGATGGCGTCTGTGTTTTTCCTGTGAACGATTTGTTGGAGATCATTCGCATCGTCACCTTGGTCAGAGTAATCTGTCATTCGGGGACGGTGTGGGTTTCGTTCAACCGCAGCGATTCGAATCAACGAGGTTTCGGGTCATGTTTTCGGCGGCTTAATGCATTCGCGCTTGCGACACGGGGGGGCTTGTTGAAGAGCTCTTTGGGGTGTTGTTTGATCGTTGCAAACGGCCTTGGTTTCCAAGCTCACGAAATCGTCAAAATCACAATTTTTTACCAATTGCGAGGTAGTGATCTGACGCGTTCGAGGGCGTGGTAGAGTTGGGGACACA
>DNWZ01000186.1 GCA_003506095.1 Planctomycetaceae bacterium
CCCGAAAGCTGGCTTAAAAACTCGCACCGCAGCAACCAGAGCGGCGTTATAGCAAAGGAGACTTAGAAAATGTCACAAGCATCGACGACGCCCAGCGGTGGCCCATCACCTTCGGAGACGCCAGAAGTCCTGACTCTATCGGAAGCCGCCGACTATTTGCGAGTCACGGAATCCGAAGTCATAGAGCTGACGGTTAAGCAATCCTTGCCAGGCCGAAAAATTGGCGAGCAATGGAGGTTCCTGCGTAGCGGTTTGGCCGATTGGCTTTTGGAGCCATCACCGTCGCAGCGTTTGCTTCGCCACGCCGGTGCGTTGCCAGATGCTCCCGATGCAATGCTGAAGCAAATCTACAAAGATCGCGGCCGATCCATGACCGAGGATGAGTCATGATTCTGTTGGACACCGATACTCGTTACCCGAAATTTGCGGCACTTCAGACAGGTTCCGAATTTGAGACTTGAGAACTGGGCGGACTAAATGAGCACACCAAAAAATCCATGCAAACAGGGCCGTTCGACTGCGATTTCCCGCCGTCTCGCCATCGCAGGGCTGATCGCTTTTCCGGGTATGGCAATCACTGCATCACCGGTTCAGGCGATTTCACCATCCGATCTAGTTCGCCAGCTTGTCAATGCTTCGTGGCCCGCTGCGGCAGCAACGAAAGTTGCAGCCGTTCAATCGCCGATTCAAATGCAGATTGCCCTGGCTGATCCCGCGCTAGCGGAATCGCGACTTGAAAGGCTAAAAGAGCTGGGCAAATATCCCGTCGCAATGCGGTTGATGATCAGCCACCCTCATTTGGCTGGCTTCATCATGCATGCATCTGATCCGATGCGAACAGCAGAGATTCTTTCGCAAGTAGCGGACAGTGCGCCAGCGATGAATTCGCTGATGATGTACGCCGGTGAAGCCGACCAAGTTATTGCCGCCTTTGAAGAACACAGAAAGTCATTGTTTCGACTGCCGAGAGATGGCGAACCAATCGACCATCTACCAGTTAATCTTTTCCTGGGTATTTCGCCGAAAGAAACTGCATATATAAAGTTTGTTGATGACCTTTTGATATGGACTGCGGGGGATTCGTTCCGACGTGCCGCAGTTGTGGGCAGCTTAACACGCCAATCCGATCAAGTTCGAGCACTGTTTCGAGCATTTCCGGAACGTAGTGAAGCCGCAGCAGCCGAGTGGATGAAATTCTGTGATGCACACCCGGATCATGGCGAATGGATGTGCGGTCAGTATTTCGAGATCGACGATCTCCTGCGATTCTTCATGCTGCCGCGTAGTCGCGAAATGGCTGATCATGCCGGGGTGCAAGCGATGATCCTGCATCACGAGAACAAGCTCGCGACTGAGTTGGTGCGAATTTTGCCTCCAGTTGTGCTTAAGTCTGACCCGCAGATGCTCGATGCAATATCAAAACTTAAAGAACATTATGGCCTCGTATCACTATTGGGTCGGAAAACGCTTTCGTCCGCCACACTAAAAGCTGCCCTCCTGGCTGCCGAGGCCAATACCGAGCAACTCGCTAAATGGACTAGTTTTTCCGACGCTGCGCTGGCACGGGAGGTGGGTACAGCGGATATCGGTGCATGGGAACACGTCCCGTTCGTGGAAATTGCCGTCAAGATTGTCGATGGTCGAGAGTTGACGGCAATGGACGGTGTTTTCGTCGCTGTTGATATTACGACGACCATATTCCCGCTTGTCAAAGGCGGAGCGGCAGGCTTGCGATCAGCCGGTTCGGTGGTTCGTAAGGATGTCATCGAGGTAGCGACCAAGACGTATGGAAAAGAAATCGCGACCAAAGCCAGCAAAATGACGATCAAGCAGCTTCAACAAGAGTTACCCGATGTTTTCGAAGCTGCGGCCAAAAAGGCGATGCGACAACGATTGAAGAAAGGTGGTTTGGATGTGACCGGTTTGATTCGATTGTCGTTTGAGCAGGTCGGTAAACGCAGCAAGTCCTTCAAGAAATTTACCGGTCTAGATTCCAGGGTGTTCATGCGGTCCGACCGAGTCGTTGTGATCTACCCTCACCAAACGATGGTTGGACTAGTCTTGCGTGGAGTCATTGAAGGTGAATCCGCAGTCATGGCTATAGAAAATTCGGGTGACACAATCATTGAATCCAAGGAACGAATAGAAGGCTATACCCAAAAGCTCGGCACGATCTGGATCGGGTGCAACGAACCGGATGGCATCGGTGAAGTTCTTTTAAAAAAGTGAGAGCCCATGATCATGAATAAAACAAAACTTTTTTGCTCGGTGATACGTCCTGTCGCCATGTTGCTGATGTTCGTCGGGTTCGCAACCACACCGGCTGACAGCCATGCCGATTCGCTCAGTCGATTACTCAAGCGGGCCGCGCGCGTCGCTGACGACATTCCACTGAACCAAACCGACGATGCATTAGCAAAGCTAAAGAAATTGCCAAACTTTCGTGCTAGCGATGAGGCAATGACGGCGGCTGGCGAGGCAGCGTTGAAGAACTCTGACGACATTCGGGCCGCAGCCATCATGATCGACGGTGCCAAGCGAATCGACGCTGCCATTTCCGATCTTGCGATCCGGAGCGATTTGATTCGCCGAGGTGGTGGTGACGCGATCGCAGCCGCCGGCGTACGTGTCGGAGCGGCAGACGAACTGTTGTACTTGGATCGCTATCTAGCGCGCACCGATTTCCAACTGGCTGACGGATTCCGCCGACCAATAATGGCCGACTTCGCGGCCGTTGCTGCCGATGATGCCCACTGGACGTTCTGGCAACGGTACGTCGCTCCCAATAAAAAACTCTGGGCTGGTGGAACTGCCCTTGCCGTCTATTTGGTTGCACCAGAAATGTGGCACGACGGTGCCGGCAACCTAACGGAAAAAGGATTGGAACTGGCGGGAGATCTGGGAGGCGAGCTGCTTGGCGGAGCGATTCGCGGATTACGACAAGGTGGGGAAAATTTCGGCGGGAAAGTCGCTGCTGAAATCCCCCCGCTCGGCTCAACCAGCTTCGTTGGCTGGATCGGAATGATTGCCATTGTTGCCGTCTTAACGATTTTAACCCTAGCGGCTCTAAGGCGACGCGTCGTCGAGATGTTCAAACGGCTAGTGCTTGGAAAGTCGTCCAATCAGACTGAAGCGGATTCGTTTTAGGGGATACATGATGCAGAAAAACGTACCACTCTACCGGATCGGACTTTTCGGTCGCTCCAACGCCGGCAAGACCAGTCTTCTGGTCGCGCTCAGCGAAACCGTACAGGCGACCGTCGACGGCCAGACCTGGACAATACAGTATCTGCCACCGGTCGAAGGCAGCATTAAAGACAAAGGTTTGCTGGACAAACTGAGTCGTGGGGAGCGCCTGCTTCAGCAAGCCAAAGCGTCCATCAAAGAATCACTGAACCCACGACCGTCCATGGAAGCCGAAAACACAACGCTGTATCGTTTTCAGCTTGCCTGCGGAGGCAGTGTCCGGACGGTCGAACTGTGCGATTACGCGGGCGAAATCCTGACACCCGAGCGACTAACAAATGTCGAAAGTCACGGGCACGAGCTTGCTAAACGCATCGCCAACTGCGACGCCGTTTTCGTACTGGCCCCCGCGTCCGACAACAGTGACGAATCAAAAGTCGACGCCGAGCGCAGCAATCAAGTAGCCAAATCGCTCGCCCGACTCTTTTCATGGATTAAGGACAATGACCCTCTCCATAAAACGCACAAACGCCCCTTCGGGCTGCTCGTAACTAAAGTCGATCGAGCCGCTCCATCCGCGAATCGATCCGTAGAGGACTTCGGCGATCCAGCAAAGTTGGTCTGGGATCAAGTTCAATCGTTGGTCGGCCCCGCGTTCACCAAATGGTTTGGGCTGACGATGCTGCCAGGCCACGACTCGTTGGGTCGCAAAGTCGAGCCGGATGGTTTGATCGGGCCATTGATCTGGGCGATGGATACCGCCGACAACGAAATAGTCGACATCTCCCGAAGCGTCGATGAGCAAGGTGGACTTGCGTGGCTGCAATCGCCGCTTCACGTTAGAAGTGTGAAGCAGTTCGGGCTCAGTCAAGTCAGCGCCTTGCTTGATCGCCGCCCAGCCATGTCTGATCAAACCGATCTGATCCATCAAGAGGCCCGTCGAATTCGAAGGTCCCTCAGGCGATCTCTCCGTCGCCAACTCCTAACTGTTGTCGCTGGAATACTCGTCGTGTTGCTATTGGGCGTCTCCGCCTTTGATGCCGTTCGTACAAGCAGCTACCAACGTATTGCTGAGGATTCCGAATCATCCACTACTGACCTATCAGCCGCTGCGGATTACTTCGCGGGCTATGGCGATCGCACCCTGCGTATGTCACCGTTTGGTTTTGACCATGAAAAAGCGACCACATTGCGTGACCTAGCTCGAAGCCACATTGCCGAAAAGCAATGGATTGAAGTTGAAAGAGAATCTGATCCTGTCGAGAAAGGAAAATTGGCCGGAGCCTACCGCGGACAAGAACATCGCGACGAAGCAAGCCGATTGATTGCGGCTGGAAAACAAGAACTGGATCGAAGAACTTATGCGGCGTGGTTCGATCCCATCGAATCGATTTCAAAACAAATTTCGCTTAGCATGGATCAGCGCGCAAAGATCATCGACTCGCTGTCCACGTTGCCAACAGAACTCATCGAGACGTCGACACAGCGTCAACATCGGATCGAGATCCAGAACAGATTGCAGAAGGAGCAAGCAGACGAGCAAACAAAGTTAGACCGAGACGTTTTTGTTCAGCAAGTCGAAAGTCTCGCGCAGCGTCAACGCCCCTTTGAAGCACTAGGCGCGATAAGTGTTCGCGTCGACTGTCTGGAATGGGACGAAATGAAGCCTACGCTCGCCCTGCTCGCAACCAACTGGGCCAGGGACATCGACAACCAACTATCGCGATTCAAAAAAGACGAACAATTTGATTCGGCGATTCAAACGCTTCAGAAAGCCATTCGCGATCGCAAACTACTGCCCGCTTCGTCCGACATTCCGGTTGAGCCCAAACTAGATGAGTTGCTCGCTGGCATCGAGGCCGCCTGGGACAAAACCGACTACGGAAATTTTAAACGGCGACCTAGCCTCGCCGCGGCCGATGAGTACCTAGGCGCCGCCCATCCCAAATGCATGTACAAAACAGTTGAACGCTGGAAAACCTGGAAAGAAAACGAAGGCTCCAGTCGCTCGCTGGTCCCGCACCTTGAATCGATCACTTGGGACAAAGCCAAGGGCGCGACTGACCCGATAGTCGACTTTTATGTCAACGGTAAACAGTTCCTGAGCAAGCAATACGCTGGCAAAGGTGGATACGGCGAAACCTATAAGTTTCCCGATTCCACTGCAAGCACTCAGCTTTCTCCCGACGACACCGTAGAGGTCCGAATCGTCCTTTGGAACGATAATTTTGACTTGATTGGGGATAGTCTTGTAGGCGAGTTTAAAGACACATTTCGGTTTAGTGATCTGACGTCTGTCAAAGGTGCCAGCGGCACTCTGCCGACAGACGACAAGAAAGCCACCCATGTTTTTCGTGTCCGACTACTTGGTATGCCTGCCGCTCCCGAACTGATAGAGTGGCAACCATGTCGATAAAGCCAGCCTCGATAGTCATCATTTTGCAGACGGTTCGCTTGCCTCACGGGACCGAACAGTACGTCGTCCCCTGTGGATGCAGGCTCTCGAGAACCGATCTGCAAAAGTTGCTCGATAAGGACTGTGTCGATGCCTCGCAGATGGTCGTACAACCTGGTACAGGCCGCGAAGGTATCGAGCGAATCGTCGCGTTGCGATCGGAGGCGTTGTCACCTGGCGATCGAGACCGATTACGAAATCACCTGCATCAGCGGCTCGCGGATACCGACTCGATCATCGAGGAAGTTGCTAAGGCGGAAATGGTCATCCCTGGGCAGTTGCCCACTAGTGAGCGTCTGGCTGATTGGCAAGCCATAGCGGAAACGGTGATTGTAAATCCGCCTATGGCAAACTCGCCTGCTATTCCTTTGCACCCGCCCAAGTCCTGGCAAGGAAAGTTGATTGCTATGTCTCTTGTTGCACTGCTGGCCATCACTGCCTTCGTCACGATCCCTCCCTTTCTAAGTCGCACAAAACCCGACGAGGCTGACGTCGCTCGGCAACCCGCTGGCGCTGCTTTCGAGGGCTGGAACGTGACGCAGTCCGAGACGTTTTCGGACGCGTCCGACCTGCTCGAGGCTTTACGTCCGCTTGTTGTTCGTCCCGTAACCGACGGAATCCAGACATCATCCGACGAAGTCGAACTGGCTGCACTACTAAACCGAATCAATCAAATCCGCGAAGGGCAACCGATCGAAACCGTCGACGTCAAGCCAAAACTTACACAGCTTCTCGACAGCGTTCTATTGAAAACGTATGTGAAAAAACTGTATACCGTGGATGGAGAATACGACCGCTTTGGTTTAGTACACGATGCTCCGCACGTCGATTCACTGAAAACCCTCTTGCCAGATACGGTCGATGAATCCACAGCGACAACGTTTCGCACACTGGCTCTTCAATTGATCGGCGTCTCGGCAATCAATGAAACGGGTACGAAGCTGGACAAGTTTGAAAATCACTTCTTTGACCGAGCCGACCAGCAGGCATATCGACGCAGCTACGAGGCGATGATTGAAAACATTCCTCCAGTATTCCGCAATGCTGACCCTCGTTGTACGTTCTTCACCGTCGACGACTGTGAGGCAGCCAAACATATCCGCGTCTATTTCGAAGACATCCAATTTCTCACCGGCCGCAAACTAGGTTTTAAACCGTCCGGTCCACTCAGCGATCGGGTGATCGCTTTTGCGGAGTCAAAAAATGCCGCGTCACATCATTTCGCCCGCCTGCTAGTCGAATGGCAAGCTTTCAAACATGGGCAAAGTCCTGCGAATCAAAATGCCGTCAAGCCAGAGACGATTAACAACCAATGATCGACCGACTAAAACTCCCATCCAACCTTCAATCACGGCTTCGCACCGCCGAGGCAGATCTGCGGGTACGCAACGATTCGCAAGATGTGCCGGAAGGGCGTGATGCGTGGGCGGATTATGATACGGCTAAACAGAACACTAATCACCACTAATCCCACACTAATCAAAACCACGGATGCGGAAGATTAGTGTTCGATTAGAGGAGATTAGTGTTCTCAAAACCTCCACCGCTCCCAGCCAGATTAACAGAAAACCAAAGCACTCCATGATCGACCGACAAAAACTTCTATCCGACCTTCAATCACTACTTCGCACCGTCGAAGCCGACTTGCGTGCGCGTAGCGAGGATGCGGAGTTGCCGGAGGTTTCTGGTTGGCTCAAGGCTGAATATGAGGCGGCGAAAGATGCCGGGCGGACGGCTCAGACGCTGAAGTCTTGGATCGATGATTTTGTCACGCAAGTTGCCGCCGCTTGGGTGTTGTCGTGCGTCTTTGTTCGCTACCTGGAAGATAACTCGCTGGTCGACCCGCCTCGCATCGCTGGACCGGCGGCGGATGATTCGGGTA
>DNWZ01000344.1 GCA_003506095.1 Planctomycetaceae bacterium
TCATCGGCGGCAGCCAACGCGAGGATTGCCTTGATACTCTGTTGACGCGAATGGCCGCTTCGGGATTGAGCGAAGCAGATTATTGGTGGTACATCGACCTGCGCCGTTTCGGTTCTGTGCCGCACGCCGGGTTTGGGCTCGGGCTGGAACGCGCCGTACAATACGTCACCGGCATGGCAAACATTCGCGATGTGATCCCTTATCCAAGAACTCCCGGTAATGCCGATTTCTGAACTCGGTCAAGCCTTCGCCGATCGACCGATCGTCGGACGTTTGGCTCCATCGCCAACGGGCGCGCAACACCTCGGAAACGCCAGGACCTACCTGCTTGCCTGGCTGTCGGCCCGATCCACTGGCGGACGTCTGGTGCTGAGGATCGAAGATATCGATTCACCCCGAGNNTCGAACAAGCGATGGTCGACCTGCGTTGGTTGGGACTCGACTGGGACGAGGGGCCGGACATCGGCGGCGAACATGCTCCCTATCTGCAAACCCAACGTGTTGAAACCTACGAAAAGGCGCTACGGCGTTTGATCGAATCCGGCTTGGCTTATCCGTGTACGTGCAGCAGGAAAGATATCGAAGCGGCCGCTTCGGCACCGCATGAATCGTTTGCCACAACAATCGAAGAGTCGATTTTTCAAGATGGTCCCGTCTATAACGGTCGCTGTGCAGGCTGGAAACTAGGCGATCCGTTACCCGCCGAAGGGACTTACTGTTGGCGGTTTCGCACTCCCGATCGTTTGCTCAAGATGACGGATCGATTCTATGGTGAACTGGAAATCAATCCCTACCAAGCCTTGGGCGACTTTCCATTGACCCGCAAAAACGGTCAAGCAGCCTATCAGTTGGCTGTCGTCGTCGATGACGACGCGATGGAAGTCACTGAAGTGGTTCGCGGCGACGATTTGATTCCCAGCATTTTTCGCCAACTGCCATTGATCCAAGCGTTAGGCTTGGCGTGTCCACAATACTATCATGTCCCGCTTGTCGTCGGCCTCGACGGACGCAGGCTGGCAAAGCGACATGGCGACACACGATTATCGCAATATCGAGAATCGGGAATAACGCCAGAATCGATCATCGGTTGGGCCGCCCACTCGGTCGGACTTTGCCAAACCCATCGACCGATTCACGCCACTGAACTGGTCGGCAACTTCCGTTGGTCAGACGTTTGCAAAGCTCGCACCGTCGTCGACGACCTGCCCGGTTGGACTACAGATCCTCAGGTCGATTGACGTTTTTCGCGGCCGACTGAGGCAGCGTTATCGTGATCGTTGTCTGTTGTTTTAACCATCGGGACAAACTGCGATCATTGGACTGCGCCAGCGATTGGACCGCCGGTTGCGATGCGGTTGGATAGATCGCCAGCAGCGGTTCAAGTTGCTGGTCGGCGAACGTCGCCACAACTGGAAAAGGGGTCAGGCCGCTTTGTTGCTGCCAAGCGTTGATCAAGCGCTGCAGATGCGAAGTTTCTAGGTTAGGCATGTCGACGGGGGTGACGAGAATCCCGTCAAGTCCCAGCATTTTGGCGTGCCGCAACGATTCCGCAACGCCGACTGCGGGGCCTTGGTGGGGCAACGTGTCGGGAATCGTGATTGCATCGGGGACCGTTTTCAAATCACCCGGGCGGCCCGCAATCGCGATCGTCGACAACAGCGGTCGGAGTCTTATCACGGCGTATTGGAGGTAGGTGATTGCGGAACCGGCATCGGTTTCTTGGGGGTGGAGCAAGTTCGCTTTGTCAGTGCCCATTCGAGACGACTTGCCGCCCGCGAGTACAACGCCCATCAGCGGTATGTCATCTGTCATCTTATGCTTCGGACCCTGCGCACCACCACCGAATGACTCGATCCATATAAAACCGTTCGCTGCCCCTGGTGAAAAATCCGATGTGGCCGCCACAGGGGGTTATCAATAATCTTACAGGATGCCGCTGGAGGTCGACTTTTGATGGTTGGGGCAAATTAAGATTCGTAAAACATTCAACGGGCACAATCGGATCGTTCGCGGCGGTTAAGATCAACGAAGGAACCGCGATCGACGACACGACGGAAGCGGCGGAGGATTGATCGTAATAATCTTCTGCGTTGCGAAATCCGCTGATCGGTGCCGTGATCCGGTCGTCTAATTCGCGCAGCGTCTTTGGCCACGGGCGAGCGCACCGTTGCATCAATTCGGGCGATTGTCGAATGTGTTTGGGCAATCGTCGCAGCAGGTTGCCGATGAAGTAGCGGTTGTAGGCGCGCAGCATCGGCCGTTGCAAATTATCGCTGCAGCGTTGCAGGTCGATCGGTGGGGATACGGCGACTAGGCGAGTCCAGCGGTGTGCCCAATCGGGTGCCTTGTCCAGTCCGGCCCCGAGTCGTCCGGCGGCTCGCAGCAGTTGATTTCCGCCGAGCGAGATGCCGACGGTGGCCAAGTCGCCTTCGCCGGTCAACTGAGCGATTCGAGTCAGTGCCGCCAAGCAATCATCGCTGCGGCCGGCGTGGGTTAATCCGCGGCTGTGGTCAGCCGCAACGCCACAGCCTCGCATTTCTAGCCGAAAGACGCGAACGCCTAAGCGTGTGAATTGATCAGCCAAACGGATCATGTAGGGCGACAATCGACAGCCGCACAAACCGTGAGCCAACATCACCGACGCATCGCCCGGCTTCCATTGCGCCGGCTGATCGTCATGAAGTGCGATTTGGTCGCCGTCATCCAGCGTTACCCAATGCAATTTTGGCTGCAAGTGCGGCGCCTTGGGCGAACGCAACGAAAGCAACGTTTGCAAATGCCCACCTCGGATCCAACGATGGGGATCGTATCGGGGCGGGGCGCTATCCAGATGCATCGGCGGTTCACAACTGACGCCCACTTGCTCTATTCTTTGGCTTGACACCGGTAGGTCCTTGTTTCCGATCGGTCGAACTATCGCAACCTTCTGAATCACCGGCGCGTCCGGCACTGTCGTATGCACACCATTCGTTCCTTCATCGCTATCCCGCTGAGCCCCGAAGTGCAAAGGAGCGCAAAGCGGTTGATGCGTGATCTTCGTCAGGAGAAGGATGGAATAAAATGGGTGCCAGAAGATAATTTACATTTGACGCTCAAGTTTCTGGGCGAAGTGATCGATCGCGACGTTCCGGCGGTCTGCGGCGCGATCCGCAAGGTGTGCCAGCAAGTCGATCCGTTTATGCTCGAGTTCGCCGGTGCGGGCGGATTCCCAACCAGCGATCGGCCGCGAGTGATTTGGGCAGGGATCGTCCAAGGGAGCGAGCCGTTGGTCAGTCTTGTGTCGGCGCTGGAAGCCGAATTGGCCAAACTGGGTTTCAAACCAGAACCGCGTGATTACCGCCCTCACTTGACGCTGGGACGCGTGAAAAGCAGCAGTCGGGCCGCTGGCGACGAAGTTATTGAGCGAGTGCTGCGATATGCCGATCGAAAATTGGGCGTAATGGCGGCCGATCAAGTGAAGCTGGTCGCCAGTTTTCTCGATCGCGAGGGCCCGACCTACAACGTGATGGACACCATTTGGCTGGGACGCCCGGCGTCAACAATCGGTGACGACGACGATACAGAAGATCACAACGATTGAGCGAGAAAAATCGATGGAGCAGTCGCGACGATCGAAGCGACTGGCTCGCCTGCATCTGTGGCTGGCGGTTAAACGCTTTACCAGTGATAAAACGGCCAAGGACCGGGACCTTTTGATCCTGGCGGTAATTCGACAAAGCCGTCGCTGGTTCCTAGTGCGACGAGATCGCCTGAACCTTGGGATCGTACGTACTCGACTCGATTCGTGCCGCTTTTGGCGTCGTAACCAATCGATCGCACCAGCCGCATCCAGACAAGCGGCAATGTTTTGTCGTCAGCATTGTCGACCGTCACATGCGACGGCTGGGCGCGCCAATCGGTATGGCCGCCCATTCGCCGCAGCAGTGGCATGCCGATTCGCTGCATGCAGCACGCGGTGCTGACCGGGTTGCCGGGCAGACCGAGGATCAACTTGCCCGACGATGTCACCGCGCCCAACACCGGTTGTCCGGGACGGATTGGCAGGCGATGGAACAGAATCTCGCCGCCAAGCGATGCGATCACTTCGGGCACATGGTCATAGTCACCCTTTGAAACGCCACCGGTCAAAATCACCGCGTCGCTGTCGGCGATCGCCGTTGCCAGTTTGACTTTCAGTTCATCGCGGTCGTCGCCGCAACGCATTGAGTGGGCGAGCTGTAACCAAGCATGGCCATTGATCATCGCTGCCACCGTCGGGCCGTTGCTGTCACGGATTTGCCAAGGTTGGGGCGTCGCGGATACGTCCAGCAGTTCGTTGCCGGTGACGATCACGGAGCATTTCACGCGGGAGAATACGCTCACTTGGCTAGCACCAAAGTTCACTGCCGCAGCGATCGAAGCGGCTGTGAGTACCGTTCCCGACGGCAAAATCGAATCGCCACAGCGGCCGTTTTCACCTTGCCGACGGATATTCGCCCCCAAGGGAAGCCGTCGTGCCGCATCGGACCACGCGACCTCCGTCGGCGTCTCGATCGTGTCCTCGCGCTTGACCACCAATTCAGCACCCATCGGAATAACGGCACCGGTAAAAATCCGCAGCGCCGCACCCGGCGGAAGTTGCACCGGGGCGGTCCCTGGTTGCACCTCGCCAGCGATCGGAACGCGGTCGGGACCACCATCGCTCAGGTCGCGGATTCGAACCGCATAGCCGTCCATCGCTGACACATCCGCAGCGGGACTGTCTCGGTCGGCCGCGATCGGCGTCGACAGTGCCCTCCCCGATGAGGGGGCCGTTGTTTGGCAATCGACCCGCGATAAGCGTTCGGTAAGTGAATCAATTGCATTATCAAGAGCGAACAGACTCATATCAAAACCGTTTCGAAATTCATTATTGATTGCTTAGAAAATGTAAGTGCTTAGGAAAACAGACGATGCCAAACTAAACAGCACAATCGCCCAACGGAAGTCTGGCGACATCCGCTACGCCCAAAGACGGAACTACCAACGATGGCTTTCGGATTGAGTCATAAGTGTCTGGAACAAAATAAATTTTCTTTTCAAGATGATTCCAAATCGCATGGCCATTCGATTTGCTTATAAATTATGCCTAACGTAAGTCCAATGCCTGCATCCGGTAACGCTAAATTCGGACGAAAGTATTAAGTATCGGTTCGATTCTTGCAACCGCCATAAGGTGTTCAGTGTTCATCCGTTTGGGCGGGTTGCCGGGATGGACAGCTCCGAATCCAATGCCGCCGACCCGAATTGGGTTGACGAGCCGGTGCGTGTGTATCGTGCTCAATCTTTTCACTAATGGAGTTCACGGATGCGTTTGAGTTTCTTGACGGTTGCGGTTTGTATGTTTGGTGGTTCGATGGTTTCAGCCAACGACATGGTGTCGGGCTTTAACTTGAATCCTGGCGAAAAACTTGTGGCCGTTGACGGGGTGCCGGTTGGTGGATTGCCGACTGGAAGCGTTCAGAGAAATGGAGGTCAAACGGTTATGCCTATCAGCGCGACCTATCAGGCCAGCGGTGGTGTGATGCAAGCATCCGCTGCGATGCCGATGCAAAGTGATGTGAGAAATATAGAAGGAACTTTGACTGCATCGGGTCAACCGTTCAGTCACACGCCAGGCGAGACGGCGCTCGAGAAGGCGAATTATGAGCGGCGTAAAAACGGAGTGGGGAATCTTATACCCGATCCGGCGCTACAGCAGTTGGCATTGGAGAAAGCACGCATCGCCGCTGCGCGCGGCCATAAGAATCACATCGGTGGTTCGCTTGGCGGAGCCCGAGCAGAAGGCGTCGGACATACTCAGGGCCGCTTCTTAAGCTGCTGTCTTGATATGCATGCAACCTATGGCGGAGCCGCGATGGTGCAGGGACGCGACGGTTGGTATTGCTGTTTGCTGGTCCGTTAAACGCCGGCAGGTCCGTTTTTCACGACATGCATTGCGGCCCGGTGAAAGCCTGGTGGATTTCGCGGGGCCGCAGCGCAGACGCCCTTTTGGGAGCGAGAAACGAGGAACGAACATCTTGACTGTTGGGTACGTAGCGTACATGCTAAAAGCAATCGGTTTGCAAAACAATTGGCTGGCATTTACGCGTGAATCCTCTTCGCCTCCTCTTTCGCCGCTCCCGAATCAATCGGTCTCGCCTGGGACTGGTTGTGATGGTGCTCGCGTCGCTGGTTTTCAGCGATTTTGCGGCGATGCGCCATGTAGGCAACTGCTGCGGCGATAACCGGCCGATGGCTGGTGGCCCGTCGAAGCGATCAGTCGGCATGGATCTTTGCCGTCACGAGGGGTGCCGTCACGCCGAGCATCAGCACGATGGGCGCGAGCGAGTCAATCCGTTTCGTCGGAAAATGGATGGCGGGTCGAGCACGAGCAGGCTGGTAGAGAGTGATGCGGTCGCTGGCCGTTTGGGTCATCCCTGTCCCTGTTCACCGGATCACGACGGAGACCAGTGTGCGGTTTGTCGTTGGTTTGTGGTGATTTCCAGCGGCATCAACATTGATCTACCGGTGGCGATCACGTGTGGCGAATGGGTCGCTGAACCGTTTGTGGTTGCCTTGGGTATGCCAGCGCGGATGCTGTTCTTGCCGACGGTTTCTCGTCGCGGTCCGCCTGCTGTTGCTTGATCGCTCGGGCACTTTGCGACGCAAGAAGAACGCTTCTTCAAACCAACGTCGCTTGCCCGTCGTCACCCGCGGCGAGTCTTCACTTGCGCGGTCGCTAACGCTTGAATCGGCACTGCGGGTTTAGCAACGCAGGATCGATTCTTGCTGGCAACATTCAGTCTGAGCAACCATTTGTGCGGAACGAGTTTGATGGCTTCAGGTCCAATCACCGCTGATGCGGCGAAAGATCGCCTAACGAGCGTGTTGGTTACCGATTTTTGCCCGTGGGCGAATCGTTATGTCTATTGGCTGAAGGAGCCGATCGGTTGGTTCGTGATGGCCTTTGCGATCAGCCTATTGGTCGCGGTGCACATCAGTTCGATCGGTTGGGTTTTGGCCAGTGTGCTGGGCAGCGTGATCGTGGTGGGGATGATTTGGCCGTGGGTGGTGGTGCGAGCGGCGTATTGTGAGCTTCGTCCCGCAGTTGCGGAGGTCCATGAAGGGCAGTCGTGCGAACTGGTGTTGGCGGTGCGCAATCGGATGCCCTTTCCGTTGTGGGGATTGGCGATTGAAGGGTACTTGGATCGGCATGGCGACGACGCTCGACCAACGATCGCGTTGGCGTGCGTACCGATGGTCAGCGAAGCGGAGTATCGGTTACGAGTGTCGCCGACGCTGCGAGGGTTGTACCCGATCCAGCCGCCGAAGATCGCTTGTTCGATGCCGTTCGGTTTGTGGACTGCGAGGCGGAAGCTGGGNNGTATCGCCGACGCTGCGGGGGCTGTATCCGATCCAGCCACCCAAGATCGCCTGCTCGATGCCCTTTGGGCTGTGGACGGCAAGGCGGAACCTTGCAGCATTTTCCGCGTTGACCGTGTTTCCGCGAGTCAGCCGTGTGCAAGATGATCCCGAATTGGTCGGCGGTCGAATGTCAGAAACGGGTGACGG